>CADAMY010000197.1 GCA_902789095.1 Oscillospiraceae bacterium
CAAGGGGGTTACTATGAAAAAATATTCAAACTGCTATCATATCGGTCCTTTTGAGCAGCTCACGAGGAAGGTTTATTCAGCGGAAAACGGTCTGCCTTCAGATGACGTGAAATGTGTCTGTTTTGATAAAAACGGTATGCTTTACGTCGGTACTGATAAAGGTCTTTCCGTTATTAAAGACGGCACGATAAAAAGCGTTGATACGGGCGATGAGAGAAATGTCAATATGCTTTACTGTGCTCCGGACGGCAGAATTTTTGCAGGCTGCGGCAAAACGCTTTCAATAGTTGACGGTTTTAAAACCTGCGTGCAGGAGAGTTTTGAGAGCGACGTTGTCGATATGAAATATGACCTTGACTCGACAAAATGGGTGCTTACAAAAACTCATCTTTACCGTCAGAAGAAAGGCTCTGAAGGGTTTGACCTTACAATAGGAGTACCCGGCGAAGCGACAAGCTTTGCGGCTCTTCGTGATAATAAAGTTTATATCGGCACTGCAGGCAGCGGATTTGAAATACTCATGGGCAAACGCTGGCACTGGTCGGAGCTTACCGTTGACGTTACGGGACTTTTGAGCAACAATATTTCCTGCGTTGATATTGACAAAACAGGTTATATCTGGATAGGCACGGACAAAGGCGTTTGCGTTTATGACGATAAGCGTTATTGGCTCGACTGCAATAATACTCAGGGACTGCCGAAAGCTGAAATCACCGCTATGGCGGCAGACAAAAACGGCGACAGATATTTTGCAACGACGACAGGTCTTATTATTCAGCATAACGGCAGGCTGTCCTATTACGGATTTAAACGCTGGCTTCCGGATCCGTACGCAACTGGCGTTGCAGTATCTGACGACTGCAAAACCATCTGCGTATCAACAAAAAAAGGCATCAGCGTTTTCACAAAACAGATTATGACTCTTGAAGAAAAGGCTCAGTATTACCGTGATATGGCTGAAAAATACAACGTGCGAAAGGACGGATTCTGCGTTGAGCGTGTCCTTGACCATACGGGCGTTGTTGATGAAAACGAGGGATACGTTGCCGTTACCGACAATGACGGATTATGGACAGGATATTACGTTGTCGGTCTTTGCTACGAATACGCTGTTACTAAAGATGAAGAAACACGCCGTAAGGCCCGCCGTTCACTCGACGCTATGCTGAAGCTCGTAAGTATAACGGGCGATAAAGGCTTTGTTGCAAGAGCTCTCAGGTATAAGGATGAGAGAGGATTTCAGCAGAATTCAAGTCCTGAGGAGTGGCATCTGACCGACGACGGTGAAATCGAATGGCTCGGTGAAACCTCATCTGACGAAGTGACGGGGCATTTCTTTACGTATTCAATCTATTATCAGCTCTGCGCTGACGAAGAAGAAAAGAAAATGCTCGCCGGTGTTATCCGTAAAATGACGGATCATATTATTGAAAACAACTTCCGTCTAATTGATCTTGACGGCAAGCCGACGACTTGGGCAAACTGGAATCCGCAGGATCTCAACGGCAATCATAAATGGATTTATGAAAAGGGAACGAATACACTTGAGATACTGGGCTATCTCAAAGCGGCAAAAAAAATGACAGGTGACGATAAGTACGACAAGGTGTTTGATTACCTTATGAGCGAGCATCATTACGGTATGAACATTATGCAGTACAGGATCCCTGACGGGCATCTTCTGCATATTGACGATCACCTTGATTTCATCAGTATTATTACTTTGCTTACGAATACCGATGATCCCGCTGTGCGTTCGCTTGCTATGATGGGGCTTCGCCATCATTGGAATGATGAAAGAATCGAGCATAACGCTCAGTTCAACGTAACTTACGGCGCCCTTACAGGCGATAACTGCGACGTTGACGTTATCGCAAACGAGCTTATTGATATGCCGCTTGATCTCATTTCATGGGAGGTTTACAATTCTCACAGAACTGATCTTTCGTGGGATCACAGACCGGAAGAGCTCGGCATGGCTCCTCAGCTTTATGAGCCGCTTGAGCCTCACGAAAGAAGATACTGCAACTCAGACGGCAACCGTTTTGTATGTGACTGCGGATGCGAGGAGCTTTTCAATCAGCAGGAAGGCGAACGAGCCGCAAATATGCTGATGTATCCGAGCGTGAGCTGTGACAGAGGGCACAGGCTTGATATAGGTCATCATTTCCTTCTGCCTTACTGGATGGGCAGGTATTACGGCATAATAAAATAAAATATAAAGCAGGTGTAGATATGAAAAAGACTATTTGTGTTTTCCTTGCGCTTATACTTATAATTCCGACGTTTACCGTTTTTGCTATTTCGCAGAGCGGAATAGTGATAGACTCAGATTATTCCATCGTTGTTGAAGACAGCGGCAATGTTTACCAGTGTGCGGCGGCGCGTGAACTTCAGAAGTATCTTTCAGAAACAGGCATAAGCCTGCCGATTGCAGAAAAAGCAAAAAAATCAATCACCATCTGCACTTCCGGCAACAAGAGCATCTACGCAGACGGATACAGAATCAGCACCTCCGGCGATTCTGTGTTTATTGACGGCAGACCGGTAAGGGGACTTGTAGGCGGAGTTTACCGCTTCCTTGAGGAGTTTGCCGGATTTCGCATGTATACGAGCAAGCTGAAAGTTTTCAATAAAGCTCAGAGCATAACCGTGCCGGAAGAAACAAATATCTATTACCGTCCTTATTTTGAATATACTGATACGGACTTCGTATCGCCGCGGGATACTCAGTATTCGATTGCAAATTCTCTGAACGGCGGACCTTATCGGGATATTCCGTCAGAGCTCGGCGGAACGGTCGATTATATCGGCGCTTTCTGCCATACGCTGACTACTCAGCTTTGTTCTGCCGATAAATATTTTGAGACGCATCCCGAATATTTTGCTCTTCGTGACGGAGTGAGAAATAAAAATCAGCTCTGCCTGTCCAATCCCGATGTGCTCAGAATTGTGACTGAAGAAGTTCTTGATGAAATAAAAATTCAGCACGACCCGAATGCGTCGCTTCAGATAGTTTCCGTCACTCAAAACGATAATTACGATTACTGTCAGTGCGAAAACTGCGCCGCATTTGAGGCGGCTCACGGCGGCGTGCCGTCAGCGAGCGTAATCAATTTTACAAATAACGTAGCCGACGCAGTTAAAAAGGCGGGATACGATAACGTAGCTGTCGATACGTTTGCCTATCAGTATTCCCGCAAAGCTCCGCAGGGTATAGCGCCGAGGGATAACGTGATAGTCCGTCTTTGCACTATTGAGGGATGCTTTGTTCATCCGCTTGATGACCCGGACTGTAAAGCAAATGCTGAAATCATGCAGGATCTTGCAGAATGGTCTGAAATCTGCGGCAGAATATATATATGGGACTACACCAATAATTACCGAAACACTCTCGGCGTATGGCCTGATTTTGACGTTATACAGAGAAATATTCAGGTGTTCTATGAGCATAACGTCAAGGGCGTATATGAAGAGGGCAACTACTATATGTATATGGCTGACGCTGAATTCGGCGAGCTTAAAAGCTATATGAT
>CADAMY010000198.1:0-5978 GCA_902789095.1 Oscillospiraceae bacterium
TCCGTCGCCTATTTTTGTTACGCTGGTTGGTATTACTATTTCTTTTAAGCTTTCACAACCTAAAAACGCGGAAAATTCTATATCCTGCACACCCTCGGGTATAACAACATCCGCCAATGATGTACAACCGTAAAAAGCACCGCTGTTAATATGCGTTACACTGCCCGGTATTGCTGCTTGCATAAGTTTTTTACAGCTTGAAAAAGCGCTTTCTGCAATTGTTTTGGTTCCGGGTCTTATCGTGCATTTTTCAACAACATCACGCTTCGCTTCAATAAGATGATTACCGATATATAGAATTCCGTTTTCCCAATTGTTTAAATCATTTTCAAATGCTGTGCTCAAAAAAGCGGCTTGACCAATATGTGTTACACTATCCGGTATAGTCACGTTTTTCAGATTCGAGCAGCCGTAAAAAGCGTTAACGCTGATGCTTGTTACACCATTCTCTATAATAATGTTTTTCACTTCCGGACAATTATAAGAAAACGGTGTCATATCAAAAATGCCGTCAACCATATCTCCTTCGCCGCTTATGACAAGAGTGCCTGTGGTTTCATCAAATGTGTAATACACATTCTCACCGCATTTTCCTGAAGAATTCAATTCAGCTTTTGCTCCTGTGGACAACAAATCAAGCCCTGCAAGGCGTTTTGCCGGTACAGCAGCAAATATAATAACTGCCGCTAAAACTAATGCAACAATTTTTTTCATCTTTATCCCCCTATGATTCTGCTGTTCAATTATTCAACTATTATGCCTTTTGCTTCTCTCTGCTGAGCGAGCTCAAGGGTGATTTTATCTTTTTTCTCATCAACAAGATCGTAGAAGAACAGCGGAACTGCGCAAAGAAGAAGGCTTACGCCGGGAACTATCGTAACGAGTGAGAACATCGCAAATTCCTGACCGCCGGTGAGGTTTATAGCCGCCGCACCCGATGCGTCATACATACTGTTGACGTCAATGTTTACTACCATATACATACCGATGATCATTACCGTTGAGAGCGCATTGCCGAGTTTATTTACAAAAGACTGGCAGGCTGAGCCGAGAGCTGTATTTCTGTGGCCTGTTTCCCATTCCATATAATCAAGGCTGTCGCAGACCATAGCGTAGGAAACAACGTTGATAACGCCGAGCGGAATAGAAGCTATGATCATAGTGGGTATGCAGAAATAAAGATTCTTTGTAGTCCAGCCTATAAGACAGGTAAGAAGGCTCATTACAAAGCCCGCGATGCAGGTATAGATCATAAGCTTTTTGTAGTTGAACTTTTTGTAAAGGAACGGAACTACCACCATAGCGCCGAACATTCCGATTGCAACGCAGATCTGAATCGTCAGCGCAACCGCTGTAACGTTAGCCTGGAAATCGTCTTTCATGTGGAATCCCGCGTATCTTGCAACGTGAGGAGCCGCCGCCTGAAGCATATATCTGCCGAAGGAAAGCGTGCCTGAAAGAACGACGAGCATCAGAGGCTTACAATGGAAAACTCTGTACAGATTTGACTTTTCGCCTGTACCCTTGTTGGATTTTGCATTTGGGAGCTTGATTCTCTCTTTAGCGGAGAATGAAACCGTGCAGAAAAGCACCATACCGAGCACGGCGCAGGAAATCGCCATGATTTTATATTTCATTTCGTCAGCGCCGACGTCTGAATATCCTTTGTTTTTAAGGATGGGGCCGACTATCATCGGAAGAGCAGTAACGATACCCGTTGAGATTCCGCCGAAAGTTCTGCCAAGAGAAATGATTCTGCCTCGCTCATCGGGATTCGGCGTCATTACGTTCGGCAAACTCCAGAATGGAACGTCGCTCGAAGTATAGATCATACCCCACAGAACGTAAACGACCGCAGTATATATCATAAGCGGCATATCGACGAGGTTGGGCTTTGTGAACATAAGTATCGTGAGCACTGCAATCGGAATAGCCGTGGCTACCGGGTACGGTCTCATTCTGCCGAAACGCTTTGATTCGTGACGGTCAACGATCATACCCATTAGCGGGTCGTTGACAGCGTCCCACACACGGGCAAACAGCATAAGCAGGAGCACGAACATAGGAGCCAGACGAAGCACGTTGATGTAATAATCCGTTACATAGCTTGACATACAGCTGTACGCAAGGTTCTGACCGAGCGCCGCTATCGTAAAGATCCAGAATTCCTTTTTCGGAATATACTTTTTGGATAAAGTATCTTCAATTTTGTTTGAGGATGCCGTTTTTTGAGACATACTGCAAATTCCTCCTCCGATATTTTAAACAATTTGCATTGTTACAAAATATTATATCATACAGGAATTTTTTATTCAATCGAAACAAACATTATTTAATGTATAAAAATCGTTGATTTTATTGTAGATTTTGACTAATTTTTAACAATAAATTTATTATATCTATCTTAAAACAAAAATAACCGTGATATATACCGCGGCGGCAAGCAGAGTGAAGTTATATCCGCTACTGAAATAAATCAAAATGCCGAAAAAATAAATGACCGTCAAAAAAACAGTGCCGATTATTTTCAGCACCGTTTCGGTTTTCTTTTCGTCAATAAATTGACGTTTCGGTTTTCTTTTCGTCAATAAATTGAATCAGTACGTTATACAGTATGTTCCAGCCGTCGGTCTTTCCGGCTGGCAAAAGATTGAAGACGGCAAGCAAAACATTGATATAAAAAAGCCGGGTATTGTGAACAGTCAGAGCCAAAAGCGACAGAAGAATATTCACGGCAGGTCCTGCGAAAGAAATAACGGCTTCTTTGCTATGCGATACTTTCAGATTACCGGAGCACTCTATCCTCATTCCGTATACGCCCAGCGACAGAGATTTTACCTTTGCGCCGAAAACTTTAATAAAAATGAGATGCCCCGTTTCGTGAGCGAGACTGCACAGAAGTCCCGTCAGGGCGCTGCCTTCGGGAGCAAAAATGCAAAGCAGCATTATCACCGCCGCAAACCACACGCTTATACTGATCCTGATATTTCTGAACTGCGCCGTCATATATATCCGTTGGTTTCCGTAATATAATTGAGAGGATCCACCATCTCTCCGTTTTTGCGTATCCCGAAATGAAGATGCGGACCTGTGCTGTATCCCGTATTTCCGCTCAGCGCAATAGCTTCCCCCGCTCTTATAACGTCGCCTTTTTTTACGAGCAGTTCGGAAAGATGACAGTAAAGCGTTTCGCAGCCGTTTTTATGCACCATCCAGATATAGTTGCCTTTTTTGGGAGCATTTCCGGCTTCCGTCACTATTCCGTCCCATGCGGCGCCTACCCTTGTACCCTCGTTTACTGCGATATCAACGGCTTTATGCACGGCTCCTTCGCCGCTTATAGGGTCAATTCTTGAGCCGAAGCGTGAAGAGATCCTGCCGTGAAGAGGAAGAGTTATCTGAGAATCCGACGAAAAAAGCGACATAACTTCCGCTGTTTTGCGCTCGGTTGTTTCTTCTTTTTCCGTTTGAGCTTTTTCGGTTTTCTCTTCTTCGGCAGGCTCTGATCCGGCAGTCTTAGTTTGCTGTTCTTCAGCCTCGGCAGTTTCAGTATCTTCACTTATCTGCGAAGTGACGTTATCCTTCACGCTGTCGATATCAACCGGTCTGAAAACAAACATTGCCGTTTCTTTAGCGGACGCCCACACCTCGTGCCAGCTCATATCTTTGAGCATAAGGCTAGTGTATTTTTCTCTTACCGTGTCAGCGTCAAGCCTGCACACTATTATGAGCAGAATCACCATAAATGCAATCGCCAGGAACTGCACGCCGATGATTTTATAAAAATAATCGTTCTTTTTATTTTTCTTCGCTGAATTTATTTTTTTGCCGTTATCCATCTGCATCCCTCACTGAGCTGATTTCGCTTTATTAATAATATGCAGAAAGGCGGCTGTAAATGATTAATCTATGCAAATGCAGCAAATTAAATTTTAATTATTGACAAAGCGCCAAAATGCAGATATAATTAAAAATGTATAATCAGAAAGGGGCGTCTTTTATGGCTAAAAATAAAGATAATGCTTCACCCGCTGCTGAGCAGACTAATCCGCAGAAGGACTACCAGCAGGAAGAAGACCAGGAATCCAAAAGTAAAAAGTTAAGAAAAACGATTATTGCGATTGTTTTATTTATAGTTATTTTCTTTGTGATACTTGCAATATGGTGGATCAATGAGCACCGTGTTAAAGAGGTTGAATACGATGTAAACGGCCGTGCTCAGGAAGTTTTTGCTCAGGCGGAAGAGAATACGGAAAACGTTGAAGTCAAAGGCAGTCTTCTTGACCTTACAGGTCCTACGGTTGACATTACCGTACCCGTTGAGTATTTTCAGGGCAAGGCTCCGACGGAGCTTACCGCTGCCGAAAAGAACAGCGGTTACGTTGCCTTGAAGCAGGAAGGCAGCAATATCGTTTACACGCTCAGGACTTCATACTATCCTTCTATCGTCGAGAATATGTATGAGCATTACTGCGATTCGTTCAACGAGCTGTATGAGCGCAAAAACAAGGTTGAGCTTGTAAGCATGAACAGAGTAGCTCAGGTATTTACGATCACCATTGAAAAGCTCAGCTTCAACCCCAACAATTACTACGATATGCTCAGGGATTTATATTATCAGGCGGCTGTTTATCAGTGTTTCTATGGCTATACGCCCGACAATATCAAGGTTACGTTCCAGTTCAAATATCATCAGGAGCAGTTTGTATTCACAAGCTATACATTCCCTGACAGTCTCGGCAAAACTCTCAGCTAACTGAAATCAATATAATATTCGGCGGCTTCCCTTTGACCGGGCAGCCGCCTTTTTATATATCTATCCGAATTATATTATTAATCTAATACTAACACTCAAACGTATAACTGCCGCTTTTGAGGAGCTTTTGAGTTCCGTTCGGAAGGATGAGATGAGCAGTTGTGTTTGACGGGATATCAAAGCTGAAAACGGTTTTTCCGTCTTTCTTTTCCCAAGAGGAAAAGATTTTTCCGTAAGGCGAAAGCCATTCCGCTCTCGCAAAGTTGAGCGTTCCGCCGGGCTGCGGCTGAAGAATAAAACTGTTTTCGCCGCTTATTCCGATTCCGCAGACTGTGTCATACAGAAAAGCGCAGACAGCGCCGGGCGAATAATGATTCATCGAGTGGGCGAGCGGATGATTATCTTCTTCGAACATAACGTAGTTTTCCCATATAGTTGTGGCTCCGCCCTCAACCATCGCAAGCCATCCGGGAGCTTTCGTGTTTTCAAGCATTCTGTAAGCAGTATCGATATAGCCGTATTCCGTCAGAACTTTCAGCACGAAAGGCGTTGAAAGGAATCCCGTTCCGACGGTATAATTTCTGTTTACGGCGCTGTCGTTCAGATCTTTTGCGACCGATTGCGCCGTTTCGCCGTCAATCAGACCGAGAGCGAGCGAACGCACCATCGGAGCCTGACGTGGCGCTGTAATATGAGAATCTTTAACAAAATAATAATTATACGCTTCTTTTGCGCAAGCTGCAAAATCCTCACAATCTGAAGCTTCCTTGTCTCTGCCGATTTCACGAAGCATCTCAGCTAAAAGCTTCATTGTATAATGAGTGTATGCCGTAGTCAGCTCAGGCTTCGGTAAATTTATTTCGGCGATGAAGTCAATATCCGGCTCACACCATTCGCCCCAATGCAGTCCGCTTTCAACAACATAGTTTTCCAGCGGAGAAGGCTCAACGTAATACGGTCTTTTTTTATTGTCCGGGTCTGCAAGCGCCTGACGTTTTTCTGTTTTATCCGCCGCGGCTTTTCGTGTGAACTTTGCCCAGCCGAGCATAAGATCGAGATTATCTATTATAAAGCTTTTATCGCCGTAAAATCTCCACAGCCTGTAAGGAATAATTACTGCGGCATTGCCCCAGCCTGCGGCGTTGTGCATTTCCCATGTGTCATCTTCGGGGAACGGAACCGGAGAAACGTTGAGGACCATACCGTCATCGTGCTGACAATC
>CADAMY010000198.1:6038-8949 GCA_902789095.1 Oscillospiraceae bacterium
GGATCGCAAAGATAAACGGCGGTAGTTGAAAACACCTGAGCGTCGCCGTCCCAGCCGCTTTTTTCACGTGTCGGGCAATCCGTCGGCACGTCAACAAAATTTGATTTAAGGCTCCAAAGTGTGTTTTCGTGATATTTATTGATTTTCTCGTTTGAGCAGGTAAAAGAGCCTGTAAAATCAAGCTTGGAGTAAACTGCGACGGCTTCAAAATTTTCAGGCTCAATTTCACTAAAACCTTCAGCAAGAGCATAACGAAAGCCCGAATAAAATCCCTCCGGCTCAAAAAACTGCTCCGTTCCATTGCAGATAAATACGATTTCCTGCAAAATCTCAGGATACCCTTCTTCAGCCTGAAGTGTAGCTCTGCTGAATTCGCCGTTATCAAGCACCTCGCCGAGCTGAAGCCTTATTTTCTGCCCGTACTCCCCTTTTATTTTAAACCTTTTATTTTAAATCGGACATAACCTGCAAGATTCTGACCGAAATCGAGAACGGATTTACCTGAAGGTGTTTTAAGAAGCTTTGGAGTAAAATGCTCTGCTTCAAAAATTCCGTCACAAGCGGAAGCGCTCGGCGCTGCGGTATGGCAAGTCACTTTTGCCTTGCCCGAATATGAGGGAACAAGACGTGAATCAAAAAGCTCGCCATCCTTTAAATCGGCGTATCTTACAGGTCCGTCATTGCTCCAGTCAAAAGTTTCATCTGTCGCAACAACTTGAGTTCTGCCGTCTGTGTATTCAATTTCAAGCTGAGCGAGCAGTTTCCTCTGATTTCCGTAACGGTTATACTCGTTGCCGAAGCAGATCTTGCCCATATACCAACCGTCCGTCAGAGTAAAAGCAAGTCGGTTTTCTTTACCTAATAAATCAGTTGCGTCATAAGTCTGATAATGGATTCTCTGCGCATACTCGGTCGTTCCCGGAGCGAGGACGCCGGGAAGGCGTGTGCCGTTGATATAAGCAGTATAAGTACCCAAAGCAGTTGCGTAAAGTCTTGCTTTTTTAACTTTGCCGTTAATTTTAAAATCCTTTTTGAAATAATCTGCCGGCAGTCGCTCTTTATCAGCCGTTAGCGAACTTGTTATCCACTTTGCGCTCCAATCATCAGGGAAAATCCCCGCCTCAAACCAGGCATCTTCGGATTCCCGAGAAACTCCGTTTTCATCCCAAACGGTGACGCTCCAGCAATAGCGTTCACGGCTTAAAAGTTTAAAATCAGCGGTGCAGTTCATTGATGACGAAAACACCTTCTGAGTATCGTAAACGACCTCGTTTTTACTGTTTCGTACTATGACACGGTATGCACTCTGCGTTATTCCGCCGTCAACGTTCCAGGTAAATCGAAATTTCCTGTCGTCTATCCCGAGCGGATTGTTTCTGTGGTTGAGCTGTAATCTTATCGGTTTCATTTATTCATCTCCTGAAATAGTCCTAAGCAGTTCTGCCTGTTTTCACTTTATCTCTGTTTTTGATTCTTCTTTTTTAAGCCTTAAAAGCGCCGTTGCTATGGAAAGAAGCACAAAGATCTCGTTGCACATTCCTGCCCACGAACGGTTGATGATATTATACACAAGCCAGCATCCGCTCACGGGAATTGATAAGATTTTAAGTTTTTTAGTATCTGTCTGCCATTGACCGACTGCGGCAAATACAGCGGCGATAAACGGAAGAATGCTCAGATAATTCTGCCACGTCAGAATAGTTGTAACAAGCGAGATAACTATAAAAATCCCGGGTATCGCCGGCGACTGCGCCCATTTTTTATCACGGAAGCAGTAGACCGTATTTTTAACGATATTCAGCCCGTTCATCGCTATCGGCGTCCACAGCCCGAGACAAGCATAATGGAAGCACCACAGCGCAGAACACAGAATGATGAGCAGCATTATCGTTCTGTGCTTTTTGAACTGGTATGTGATAATTGCCGTAAACATTGCCGAAAAGCCGAAAATGTTTGCAAACAATTCAGAATGTGAAGTTATAAAACCGAGCATATTATCAGTCCCCTGACATAATTTAAGTAATTCTAACATAACTGAAAATCAAAAACAATATACATATTATGGCAAAACAATACAAATTTTCAATATTTTTTTAATAAATTGTAGTGACAAACACAATAAAATATGTTATATTTAAATCAGCACAAAACCATTACCCCGAAAAATGAAAGGAGTTTTATTTATGGGACTTATTAAAGCCGGTATAGGTGCATTAGGCGGAACATTGGCAGATCAGTGGAAAGAATTTTTCTACTGCGACAGCCTACGCTCATCAAATACAAAGGGAAGCGACAACATCATTTCAAACGGTTCAGGCATTGCCGTAGCTGACGGTCAGTGCATGATCATAGTTGAGCAGGGCAAAATCGTTGAGGTTTGCGCTGAGCCGGGTGAATTTACATACGACACATCTACGGAACCGTCGATTTTCTCGGGTAGTCTCGGCGACAGCATCAAAAAGACATTTGCCACTATCGGCAAGCGTTTCACATACGGCGGAGACACAGGCAAGGATCAGAGAGTTTATTATTTCAACACAAAAGAGATCATGGATAATAAATTCGGCACTCCCAACCCCGTTCTCTTCAGAATAGTTGATTCAAAGATCGGTCTTGATATGGAAACAGATCTTCGCTGCAGCGGCATTTATTCCTACAAGATCACCGACCCGATCCTTTTCTACACGAACGTATGCGGAAACGTTGCTCAGGAATACAGAAGAGAAGAGATAGATTCTCAGCTCAAGACTGAATTCGTTGACGCTCTTTCACAGGGTCTCGGCACTCTTTCGGGACTTGAACTGCGTCCGAGCCAGATCCCCGCTCACACAAACGAATTAAAAGACGCTATGAACGACGCTCTTCGCAATGACTGGGCTGAAAAGAGAGGTCTTACGGTTGTAAAGATCGC
>CADAMY010000199.1 GCA_902789095.1 Oscillospiraceae bacterium
TGATTATCCTTTTATCCGTTTTATTGCTCATAAGAAACTCCTGATCATATATAAAAATATTAGGGTCTCGCGTAAAAGGGATATTTCATACATTCTTTGGCTGTAATTCTTTATTTACTCATTCCTCAGCGCCTTGTTTATTTTCTTATTAGGAATCATATTTATTATATCTTATTTTTAGGAAAATGTCAATATTTAATAAAAAAATTGTCGTATAACTATAGTCAATGGTCATAAATAACAAAATCAGTCACACTGATTATTTTAGTTACTGCTGTTCAATTAAAACCTCATTTATCTGAAAGACGCCAATCTGCGTACGACTTCCGCTATCGGCAGACCGACCACGTTAAAATAATCGCCGTTTATTTTTTTTACAAGCGTACATCCCCTGCTTTGAATACCATAAGCTCCGGCTTTATCGAAGCAGTCGCCTGTCTTTATATAATCGTCGATCTCCTTATCTGAGAGCTCATAGAACGTGACCTCGGTTTTTTCACAGAAAGTCTCTTCTTTATCTCCGCAGGTTATACATACGCCCGTATAGACGTTATGACTTCTGCCTGAAAGCTGTGAAAGCATTCTGAACGCTTCGTCATAATCAGCAGGTTTGCCGAGTATCCTGCCGTCGATCTCTACAATGGTATCTGCGCCAACTACCGTTTTATGCGATTCTTTCAGAGCAACGGCAGATGCCTTTTTCCTCGCCAGAAAAACAACTGTCTGTTCGGGCATCAGGTTTTCTTCAATGGTTTCGTCAGTCGGCTCAGTCATAACGTTAAAATCAACTCCCGCAAGAGTCATAAGCTCCTTTCGTCTCGGCGAAGCGGACGCAAGTATAATTTCATTCATCACTCTTACCGCCTGTAACATTCCAATAGGTTTTCATAACCGCCGCCTGAGTTTTGCCGTCCGGAATCTTATTTTCCATAACCATTCTGAACGCTTCTTCAAGAGGAATTTTTTTGACGTTTACAAACTCATCCTCATCAAGCTTCTGAGCGCTGTAAGTAAGTTTTTTTGCAAGATAAAGATAAATTATTTCTTCAGTATATCCGCACGAAGGATAGAATTCGCCTAAAAAAGTGTACTCTTCAGCAATGTATCCCGTTTCTTCAAGCAGCTCACGTTTGCCGGCTTCAAGCGGATCCTCACCTTTTTCAAGCTTGCCTGCAGGAAGCTCAAGCAGAACATCCATATAAGCATATCTGAACTGATCTTCAAAAATCAGTTCGTTATCTTCCGTCAGAGCGGCTATGGTTACTCCGCCCGGGTGCTCAACAACTTCCCTGATGCACGGCTTGCCATTGGGAAGGATAGCGTCGTCACGTCTGACGTTTATAATTTTTCCTTTATAAATATAATTTTTCTTAGCAGTTTTTTCTCTCAATTCCATTTTTATCACCTTATTTTAACCTTAAAATCAGTATTGCATTTAGGGCAGCAGACTGTGTGTTCACCCTTGACTTTCGGCAGTCTGATAGTTGCTTTGCAGTTCGGGCAGTTTTTGAAAACGTGAGTTTTTCTTTGGTCATACATCGTTTTGTATTTTTCAGCCTTTTTCTTTGCCTTGCTTTTCTTTTTGATTTTTATTACGTTCGGGTCTTTTCTGAATTTTCCCGAGCGAAAACGGCTGATGATATTAAGCAAAACGGCATTTTCTTTCTGCCGTCCGGCAACATTTTTTGAAAAGAATCTGCAAAAAGCCAGAATCAGCCACAGCCAGATAATAATTGAAAAAAATCTTGAACGCACAAACAGATTGACTACCAGCATAACCGAATAAATCACTATCATTAGGATATAAAGCTCGTCTGTTCCGTTTCTGCCGCTCATAAACTGAGCAAATCTGTATCTGAAATTATTCATCTTCAACTCCGCACACTTCAGCGATAACCATCGCAAAAATTTCTGCCGCTTTGATTATATCTTCGACGTACATAAACTCGTTAGCGCCGTGCATATTTGTATTTAAATCTTTTCTTACAGCGCCGAAAGCTACGCCGCCCTCAATATCGTGAACGTAAGTTCCGCCGCCCATACACAGGCATTCGCCTTTTTCGCCCGTGAATTCCTCATATTTTTTTAGAAGAGTTTTAATGAACGATGAGTTTTCGTCAACATAGTGCGCCTTGGTCATCTGAGTATCCTCAAGCTCGAAGCCGTTTGTATTCATAATACTGTTGATTTTGTAAGCACAATTCTCCTCATTTGCGCTCATCGGCGTTCTTGAATCAAACCATCCGCTGATTTTGCCGTCTGCCATATCAATAATATCAAGCGTGAGAGTAAGCTTGCCGAGCTTATCTTCGCTGTCTATCCCGAAAGACTTGCCGAGCCAGTCGCCGTGAGGGAACATTGAAGCGATTGAATCAACTATTTTTTTGCTGCCGTTTTCATCAAGATCAACAGCCGATAAAAATCTGATCATTGCTGTGATCGGATTGTTGCCGAGTTCCGGTAAAGACGCATGAGCAGACGTACCGTTACATACGACTTTGCCGTTTTCGACTGTGAACGACGTTCCGGTTTCCTGAGCCGCAGACTGCGCCGCTGGAAGTAATTCATCATCGCTTATTCCGCAGATTTCCGCTTCGCAGAAAGACGGAACAGCGTTGCCCGCAACTCCGCCCTTTATTTTTTTAACATATCTGCCGGAGTCGGTCTGAGCGTATTCAGCAGAAAATCTTTTTGAAAATCTTCCCTTCTCACCGTTGATTACAGGAAAATTCGCATCAGGCGTGAAAGACCAGCGAGGCGCTTTTTCTTTAGTAAAATAATAATCAAGGTCGCCGCTTCCGCATTCTTCATCAGTACCGAGAACAAGACGCACATTCTTTTTTAATTTAACTCCGCAGTTTTTCAGCGCCTTAAAAGCATAGAACGCCGCAATCGCAGGACCTTTATCGTCGCTGACTCCCCTGCCGTAAAGCACTCCGTTATTTTCAGTCATTTCAAACGGGTCGGTATTCCATCCGTCGCCTGCGGCAACAACGTCAAGATGAGCAAAGATCGCAAGCTCGGTCTCGTTTTTATTATAGTCAACTGCGCCGACGTAACCGTCATAATCCACAGTGTCAAAGCCTGCCTTATACGCCATATCAAGGGCGCAGACAAGCGCATTATACGGCTCTTTGCCGAAAGGTCTGCCTTCTTCAGCTTCGCCCCTTACGCTCGGAATCGATATAAGCCCGCTGAGGTCACAAAGCATCTGCTCTTTGTTGTTTTCAATATAATTTACAATCTGCTGTTTCATTGTTAAAACTCACTTTCCGATACTACACGCCTGACGCTTATCAAAGATCCTTTTTCCACCATTCCGTTTTCACATCCGCACCACGGGCAGTAGATATGTTCGCCCGGCGCTTTTAAATCCGGTGAAACGGGAACGGAAGTATCCCTTACAACCTCAAAGCGTTTGTAGCAGCCGTCACATTGTCTTTTCATAATATATAATACCTGTCTTTCAGA
>CADAMY010000200.1 GCA_902789095.1 Oscillospiraceae bacterium
CCCGTGATGAATATGAGCATTTTTTTGAATGTGCGGCGAAGGATTTTGATGATAAAAAGTATTTTGTTCAGCAGGAATTCACTTCTCACTGGCCGATGCCTTATTCAAAACTGAGACTCAATAATTCCGCCTGCATTGAAAAATATCACCCGAAAGACAGGAAAATGCATCAGGGAATTTATATTGACATCTTCCCGATTGATAATCTTTCAGACAATAAACATATGCAAAAAATCCAGTTTGCAGCATCAAAAATCGTTATTTCAAAATCCCTTTACAAAAGAGGATATTCAACGGACAGCATTGCTAAAAAGATATTTATGATTGCGTGCATTTTTTTGCCGGCAGGTGTATTGAAGAGAATCGCGCAAAACAAAAAAAATAAAAATACAAAGCTCGTTCATTCGTTTTTCGGTGCGAGCAAAAGTTTTAATAAAAGCATTTATAATCGTGAATGGTTTACGTCATTTACAGACGCGGACTTTGGGGAGAAAAAATATCCTGTATCTGCTTTTTATGATGAGCTGCTCACTACTCTTTACGGCGATTATATGCGCATTCCTCCCGAAAGCGAGAGAGAATGCAAGCAGCACGCCGTTATAGTGGAAAAGGATAGGGACTATTCCGAATTTTATGATTATCAGAAAAACATGAAAATAGAAACATATTCAAGAAGCATCAGATAAGCTGAGGGAAAAAATGAACGGAAAGCTCAAAATTCTGCATATCGCAAAAGTCGGCGCCGATAAAACAAAAGGCGTTTATGTTGTTGTGCCGGAACATATAATTACCCAAAGCTATTATGCCGAAACTTTTTTACTTAATGTTCGCGACGAAGTAATTGAAAATATAAAAAATCAGCGTGTATACAAAGATAAATCCGATCTTAAAGCAGTATATGATTCGTTCGGAAAACCGAATATTGCTGTTTTTCATGAAGTTTACGTCAAGGAGTTTCCGTCTGTCGCGGCACAGCTCAGAAGTGATGGAATCCCTTATATCATTGTTCCCCACGGATCGCTGACTGACGTCTCGCAAAAAAAATCCGGCGTTAAAAAAGCGGCGGCGAATTTGTTGATATTTAACCGCTTTATAAAAAACGCCGAGGCTCTGCAATGCCTTTCGCAGGATGAAATGGATTCAACGGATATAAGTATCAGAAAATTCGTTTCACCAAACGGTGTCTATGTGCCGGAAAGATTAAAAACAGAATTCATTCAGGGCGAAGGAATGAAATTCGTTTACATAGGAAGACTTGAATATTATTACAAGGGTCTTGATCTGCTTATAGAGGCGGCAAAAATCTGCAAGGCCTTTTTGGAAAAAAACAACTGCTCAATATATATTTACGGACCTGATAAAGACGGGCGATACGAGCATATAAAAAGTCTTATTGAGCAAAACGGCGTTCAAAGTGTTGTAAAGCTTAATCATGCCGTTTTCGGCAAAGAAAAAGAGGCTGAACTGCTGAATTCCGATTGCTTTATTCAGACGTCACGTTCAGAAGGTTTGCCTCTCGGCGTGCTTGAAGCGTTGAGCCGCGGTTTGCCGTGCCTTGTAACTTACGGCACGAGATTCGGCGAAATTGTTGAAAAGAACGACCTTGGCTGGGCTTGCGATGCAGAATCCGGCAGCATAGCCGCAGCTGTTAAAAAAGCGTATGATGAACGCTATACCCTTATAAACAAATCGGCAAAAGCCGTTGATTATATAAAAAGTCATTATGAATGGAGCATTGTTTCTTCAAATACCGTAAATATTTATAATGATCTTGTTCATAAAGAAAAGACCATCACTCTTGACAAATAAACTAAACAGAGGTTAATACAATGGAGCGAAAAAAAGAGCCCATTATTTTGCCTGCGCTGTTGTTTTCGGTATATCTTTTACTGTTTCCGATTGATTCCGCGCTCGGCGAGCTGATAGGTACAATTTCCATTAACAATTACATAGCCATTGCCAGCCTTGCGCTGACGGTTGTATTTGCAATCAAAAGAATAATGTTTAAGTTTGATAACTTTACGATTATTTATCTTGTTTACGTTATTTATCAATTTTTGATAATGACCAACGGCGGATACTTCTTTACAAACCGAAACATTATATTTTTGTTTTACAATTTTATGACGATTATTTTTATTCATGTTAAATGGACGGATCGCGAATTAAAGCTGTTCAGGTACATGATTGTTATCAGCGTTATAATTGCTTGCATCATTATAATTACAAACGTCAAATTCAACTCTTCAGGTCGTCTTTATCTTGCGCTGGGCAGAAATATTGACCAGAATTATCTGAGCGCAAACATGATTTTCGGAACGGCTCTTATTTCAAATTCCCTTTTCAAATCAAAGTATAAGCATACGAAGTTTTTCTCGTTTGTTTTACTTGTCTGGATAATGCTGTGCATATTCTATCTTGGCTCAAGAGGAAGTCTTATCGGCAACCTGGTGATAGTTGCTACGGTTTATTTGCTGAACAGAGAAAACCGCGATATAAAAAAAGATATTATTATGTTTTTCATTGCTGCAATAGCAGTTGTCATCGCATATATGCTGCTGCCTGAATGGATAATTGAAAGATTCAGTATTGCCAACATGATCGAAAGCGGCGGCTCGGGTCGAATTCAGGTATGGTCTGATTATCTTTACATTTATTTCAACGGCTCTTTGTCAAACGCTCTTTTTGGCTTCGGCAGAGGATATGTTTACGACACAAGCTCAATGGTAAACGGAAAATGCACGCACAATATCTTTTTGAAATCGCTTATCGAGGGCGGAATAATAGGCTTGATCCTGAATTTAATATTTATTTATCAGCTTTTGAACACCGCCAGAAAAGCAAAGACAAAAGAAATGATTGCGGTCGTTATGGGTTATCTTGTATGCGGAATTTTCCTTGATCTTGATGATTACAGAATTTTCCCGCTGATGATAATGATAATTATGATGTTTAAAGATAATGATTATTACTTTGATTATTTCATCAGACCCGGAAAACGCCGAATAAAATCATCTAATTAAAACAAACCGGTTTGCACATTCTGAAATGAGCAAACCGGTTTTTTATCAGGCTCAGGATCTCTGTTCGGACGATTCTGAGTTGCTTTTTTGATTGTATTCGGAAATTAAAACTTCGGCAATTTTGCAAAGCTTTCTTCAAGTTCTGCATCTGTGGGAATGTAGTCGGTCATTGTGCCGTTATGGAATTGCTCATAAGCAACCATATCAAAGTAACCTGTACCTGTAAGACCAAATACGATAGTTTTTTCTTCGCCTGTCTCTTTGCATTTAAGAGCTTCGTCAATAGCGGCGCGGATAGCATGACTGCTTTCCGGTGCGGGAAGAATACCTTCAACTCTTGCAAATTCTTCAGCAGCTTCAAATACGGATGTCTGCGGAACTGAAACAGCTTCCATAAGACCGTCATCATAAAGCTGAGAAAGAATTGAGCTCATGCCGTGGTAGCGA
>CADAMY010000201.1 GCA_902789095.1 Oscillospiraceae bacterium
TGATCCAGGATTTCAGAGACAAGGGCAAGCTCATTGACGCTACCCACGGCAGAAAAACAAGAGCGGTAATTATTACGGACAGCGATCAGGTCATTCTGTCATATCTTCAGACGGAAACCTTATCCGGCAGACTTGAAGAGACTGACAGGGAGGACGTACAATGACCGGCGGCAGACTTATCGTTTTTTCGGGACCTTCCGGCGCAGGCAAGGATTCCGTGCTTGAGGAATATTTTAAAACCGAGCATAAGGGCGTGTGGAAGTCAGTTTCATACACTACCCGTCCAGCAAGGGAAAACGAGCGTGACGGAATAGATTATAATTTCATTTCCGTTGACGAGTTTGAAGATAATATCAGAAACGGAAACGTGCTTGAATATACAAAATACGGACTCAATTATTACGGAACGCCGAAAGCGCCTGTTGACGAACATCTTAAAAAAGGCGAGATCGTTATCCTTAAAATCGAGGTGAACGGCGCCGCAAATATCAAAAAGATTTATCCCGATTCGGTTGCGGTTTTCATAACTCCTCCGAGCGTTGAAGTTCTTGAAAAAAGGCTGAGATCAAGAGGGACCGAATCCGAGGAAGATATTTCAAGGCGGCTTGAAATAGCTCTCAAAGAGCTTGAAAATAAAAAGAATTATGACCACGTCATTATAAATGATAAACTTGAAGACGCAGTAAACGATCTTGACAGAATAGTCAGATCTTACCAATAAAAATATAGGAGAGATATTATGTTTGATCAGAACAGAGACTTAAAATTCAACCCGGATCTCAAAACCGTGCTCACAGGCCACATGAGCCGTTATTCACTCGTAAGAGCCACGGCAAAAAGAGCCAGAGAGATCGCAGAGGAAGCGGAAGAGAAAAAGATAATTCTCACCGAAAAGCCTGTAAGCATAGCCATTGACGAATTGATCAAAGGCGAATATGAAATAGAGGAGCCGGAGGAAATCAGGAACATCTGATCCTGCTGTAAGCTCAGTATTTAAAAAAGGAGGTAAATTATGCCGTCAGCCGCAGAAATATATGTTGAAAATACCGCATATCATTTTGATCTGGCGTATACTTACCTTCTTCCTGATGATTTACTTTCAAAAGCGTCTGCCGGATGCAGAGTTATGGTCCCGTTCGGGAGCGGCAGTAAATGCCGCCAGGGGCTTATAGTCAGGATTTTTGAGACTGACAATACTCAAAAGCTTAAAACCGTTCGTCAGCTTATTGACGAAAAGCCTCTCGTCACTCCCGAAATGCTCAGACTTATTCTCTGGCTTAAAGAAAGAACGTTCTGCACGGTGTTTGAAGCGTTCAAAGCCGCTTTGCCTGTCGGAATCACAAACAAAACCGTTGTAACGTATATCAGCGCTCCTGATTGTGATGAAGAAAAAATGAGTGAAGACGAGCTGATGATTTACCGTTTTCTCAAAAAATCCAACGGATATAAGGAAGGCGCAAAAATCCTTTCAAAATTCGGGTTTAAAGGCGATGCGGGAATCCTCAAATCAATGGAGAAAAAAGGTCTGCTCATTTCCAACACCGAGGCTGTCCGCAGAATAGGCGATAAAACTATTAGAATGGTGCGCCTGAACGAGGATTATAAAGAGGATGAAAATTCTCTGAAACTTTCAAAAAAACAGCAGGAGATCGTTTCTCTGCTTGAAGACGTAGGCACCGCATCGGTCAAAGAGATTTGCTATTTTACCGGCTTTACGCCTGCGGTTGTATCGGCGCTTGAAAAAAAGGGTGTCGTTGAGTATTACGACAATGAAATCAGCAGAAATCCTTATGAAAACATCAGCGCTGAACAGCACGCTGAAAACATAGTTCTTACCGAGGAACAGCAGGCGGCTTATGACAATATTATGAGCCTGTATTCTCAGGGCAACGGCGGAGTTTCACTGCTTTACGGCGTTACGGGAAGCGGCAAAACAAGCGTGTATCTGAAACTGATAGATACGGTGCTTGAAAAAGGCAAAAACGTAATTGTTATGGTGCCTGAAATTGCGCTGACGCCTCAGACGCTCAACCTTTTTCATAAGCGCTACGGCGGCAGAAACGCTGTTTTTCATTCAGCGCTTTCAATTGGTCAGCGGGCAGATGAATGGAAGCGTGTTAAAAACGGAAGCGCAAGCATAGTTATCGGCACGAGAAGCGCCGTGTTTGCTCCGTTTGAAAATATCGGGCTGATAATAATTGACGAGGAGCAGGAGCATACATATAAATCTGAACAGACTCCGAGATACAATGCCAAAGACGCAGCCCGTTTCAGATGTGCAGAAAATAAAGCGGTACTTGTGCTTTCATCCGCAACGCCGGATGTCGAAAGCTTCGCAGCGGCGCAAAGCGGCAGATATCAGCTTAACCGTCTTTCAAAAAGATATAATAAATCAGCTCTGCCTGAAGTAAAAATCGTCGATATGCTCGTATCGGGACTTGACGAGAGCAAGGGGCTTAGCCGTGAGCTTGCAGATTCGCTTCAGGAAAACCTTAATAATAAGCGTCAGTCGATCCTTCTGATGAACAGGCGCGGATTCAACACTTTTGCGGCTTGCAAAAGCTGTGGAAACGTTATAACCTGCCCGTATTGCAGTATTTCAATGACTTATCATCACGCTAATAAAAGGCTTATGTGTCACTACTGCGGGTATTCGATACCTTTTACCGACGAATGTCCGGAGTGCGGAAGCAGAAATATCAGGTATTCCGGCTTTGGAACGCAGAAAATTGAGGATGAACTCAAGAGTTTACTGCCTGATGCGAGAGTGCTTCGTATGGATGCGGATACAACTATGTCACGCTTCGCCCATGAGGAAAAGCTTAATGCTTTTGCAAGGGGAGAGTACGACATTCTTCTGGGTACTCAGATGGTGGCAAAGGGACTTGACTTTGAAAACGTAACGCTCGTAGGCGTTATTTCGGCGGACAGTCAGCTCTTTAACGACGATTTCAGAAGTCAGGAAAGGACTTTTGATCTTATAACCCAGGTCGTCGGCAGATCAGGCAGGGGAAAATATAAGGGAACTGCTTTGATTCAGACCATTAACCCTGAAAATGAAGTTATCCGCCTTGCTGCGCTTCAGGATTACGACAGCTTTTATAAAGAAGAGATTGAGATGCGCAGAATGCTTATATATCCGCCTTTCTGCGATATATGCGTTATCGGGTTTTCGGGCGTTAAAGAAAGCTCGGTCAAGGCGTCGGCTCAGCTCTTTTTTGAAAAATCAAAACCGTATTTTTCGTCGCAGAGCATTATAGCTCTCGGACCTATGCCTGCAAGAGTGGCAAGAGTCAGCGGAAAATACCGTTACAGACTTATACTTAAATGTAAAAACAATCAGCGCTTCAGAAAGAGCCTTTCTCAGCTTCTTACGGATTTCGGTAAGAATTCAAAGGCTCAGGACGTGAGCGTATATATAGATATAAATCCACAGACACTTGTTTAGGGGGCTATTATGGCT
>CADAMY010000202.1 GCA_902789095.1 Oscillospiraceae bacterium
GTTTAATTTTCAAGGTGCATTCCGCTGCTCCCGAGGTCTCCCTCGCAAACAGCTCCGTTATCTTATCACATTTTCTTCCCCTTGTCAACTCCTTTTTTACCTTTTTTTATTCCTTTTTTCCTCTTATCCGTGCGTGCCGATTTTACTATTCAGAACAATGCAACAACATATAGTTACGGGCATTATTTAAAAGTGACAAGATATTGATTTTCAATGGTTATTAGACTAAAACTGCTGAACTTAAAAAAATTCTTTATTTTTTTTAAATTTATAGTATAATAGGCGTAAAGGAAGTGATTTTTATGAAAAGAATAGCTCAGTTTGAAAAAGTCAGTATAGATAATTTTGTTAAAAGCTGGACTGATGAATTCAGTACAGACAGCATTACTGCAGAGAATATATATAATGGTATAGCTCTCCCGAAACGCGCGACAAGCGGGTCCGCAGGATACGATATTTACTCTCCCGTTGATTTTGTTATCAAGCCGGGAGAAACTGTTAAAATTCCGACAGGCATCAGATGCAGGATTGACGACGGATGGGTGCTGAAGATTTATCCGCGCAGCGGACTCGGATTCAAATACAGACTTCAGCTCAACAACACCGTCGGCATAATTGACAGCGATTATTATTATTCAGACAATGAAGGTCATATTTTCATTAAAATCACAAACGATTCCAACGAGAACAAGACTGTGGAAATAAAAGCCGGCACAGGATTCGCTCAGGGAATTTTTGTGGAATACGGAATTACTTTTGACGACGACGCTGCCGGCATAAGAAACGGCGGATTCGGCAGCACAACTAAAATATGACTATGCCAACAGCACCTTTAATTTTTTCATTACAATTTATTTGTTATTCATTACAATAATATTGACAGTGATGTTATGAGATGTTACCATCAGAACGGTTGATATGAGCAGTGCGCAATCAACAGTGAAAGTGTTTATTTAAAATTAAAAATTAAAGGAGTTGAAAAATGACTGGAGTAATAATTGTTGGTGGTTTGCTTTACGTATTATTTTGGTTTTACTTGCTTTATAAAATGACTGGAGTAATTGGTGTTGGTTTGTTTTTCGTATTATCTTGGTTTATCTGGCTTTATAAAAAAAATAAAAGACTTATAGAAGATAATCAAAATTCGAATACGGAAACAATAGCTTCGATAATCAAATCAGAAAACCGGGAAGCAACTGATCCGGCAATCGAATCAGAAAAACCGGAAGCAACTGATCCGGCAATCGAATCAGAAAAACCGGAAGCAACTGATCCGGTAATTGAAGCAGACAAGCAGAGATTTCAGAGAATACGAGCTTCTTTATCCGGATTCAGACGTCCGGATCCGGGCCCTGCATATCCGGGATCTTATGATAACGGAGAATCGTATAGACTGGTTTACGGCAAAGAGATTGCAGGAAAATTTTATAAGACCCGGGCAGACATTATTCATCTGGGGTGTGTGAGCGTTTTCGATTATAACCATTATGATGGAAAACATGATTATATAGCTATTGATGTAATTACCGGAGAACCATGGTATATTGTTGACAGCCAGAACGGAGGTATCGCAGATTTTTGCATTCATGGAGGAAAACCAATTTCCTATGAAATGGTAAATAAATTAGCTGAAGCTTCAGATAGTACTGAATATATTGATATTTCAGCAGAAAATTGGATCACCAAACTCCCGGAATCAGCTAAAAAAATGCGTGCTGAACTGCAATCTGTAAAGGAGTTATGGGAATAAGTTGACGACGCTGCCGGCACAAGAAACGGCGGATTCGGAAGTACGACAAAATAATCTGCATTTTTATTATTGCTTTTTTTAAACTTATATGCTAATATTATTTCAGGCTTTTTGCCAAAAATTTTATTTGGAGGGAGATATTTTATGAAAAAAATCTCGAGTATTATCTTAGCACTTATCCTGGCATTATCCTTAGCAACCACAGCATTCGCCGACGGCCCTGAATCCATCAAGCCCGGTGATACAAAGCACATTTATTTAGACCAGACCGAAGATACGAGCTACATATTTACTGCAAGTTCAACAGGCGCTTACAAGCTCTCGGTTGAAATGGAAAACAACGGTTTTGCAAGCTTTAAAATCTACAATTTTGAAAACAGCGAAGAAGATCTTTATTTCGCAAGTGTAGATTCAGAGCTGTCTGAATCTTTCGTATTCCCTGCATCAAAAGATTCTTCATTTGAAATTGATATTTATGAAGCTTCCGGTGCCGAAGAATTTGACGATGATTATTATGACACAGAGTCTGAAATCACCATTACTCTTGAAAAAATTAACGCTCCTTCAATTTCCGTCGGTAATACTTATAAAGTAACGGAAGACAGTGCGTATTATCTTTTCACTCCGTCCAAGAGCGGCAATTACAACTTCCGTTCCTCAGCGGATTCAAACAGATTTGACCCCATAATTTCAACTTATGACGAATACGCCTATAACAACAGCTACAATGACGATATAGGATATGATGGCAACTATAACTTTGACCTTTCGTCTTATTACGAAAAAGGAGAGCTGTATCTTGTTGCAGTCGACACTGTCTTCTTTGAAGACGAAGACTACGATAATATCAATTATTATTTTAAAGTAAGCAGCGCTGATAATATCAAGCCCGAATACATTACTGTATATGATTCCGACAGTATTTCAATGGCAAAGCGCGATTACACTTATATTTATGGCGCAGTAATTCCGAGCGGCTCCAGAGTAAACATAGATTATGATGATATTTCAGTTTATTCTTCAAATCCCAGAGTTGCTGATGTAACATATACAGATATCTATGATGGTGAAATTGAAGTTGAAGTTACATCTTACAAATTGGGTAAAACAACTATCACTTTTGAGCTTGCAAACGGTGAAAAAACAGAAATTAAAGTAAAAGTTAAATCCAGATTCATCCTTTTCTTTGAAAATCTTTTTGCCAGACTTTTCGGCAGATAATTAAGTAAGCAGCAATTGAGCCGCCTGCAAAATGCAGACGGCTCATTCTTTTTATATTATATTGTTATGCGGATTAATACATTCCGCCTGCCTGACCTGCCATTGCGGCTGCTGCGGCTGCGTCAGCCTGCGGGTCGGGTTTGTCTGTAACGAGGCTTTCTGTTGTGAGCACCATTGCCGCAACAGACGCTGCGTTCTGAAGTGCGGAACGCGTTACCTTTGTAGGATCGAGGATGCCTGCTTCGAACATATCAACGTATCCGTCGCCGCCGAAATCATAACCGTAGCCTGTTTTGCCTGATTCAACGATATTGTTTACAATAACCGAACCTTCAAGACCTGCGTTGGAAGCGATCTGGCGAATCGGCTCTTCAAGAGCTTTGAGTACGATATTAACGCCTGTCTTGAAATCTGCATTGTCGCAGTCAAGCAGAGCTTTAACGTCATTTATAGCGTTGATCAGAGCAACGCCGCCGCCTGCAACTACGCTTCTACGGCAGCTTTTGTTGCCGCAAGAGCGTCTTCGATGCGAAGCTTTTTCTCTTTCATTTCTGTTTCTGTTGCAGCGCCTACTCTGATTACAGCTACTCCGCCTGCAAGCTTTGCAAGTCTTTCCTGAAGCTTTTCACGGTCAAAATCAGACGTTGATGTTTCGATAAGAGATCTGATCTGAGCAACTCTGCCCTTGATAGCGTCTTTGTCACCTGCGCCGTCAACGATGATGGTGTTCTCTTTTGAAACCTTGATCTGACGAGCTTTGCCGAGCTGAGAAAGCTGAGTATCTTTAAGTTCAAGACCGAGGTCTGAAGTAATAACTTCGCCGCCTGTAAGGATAGCGATATCCTGGAGCATTTCTTTGCGTCTGTCGCCGAATCCGGGAGCTTTTACGCATACGCAGGTGAACGTTCCGCGGAGTTTATTAACAAGAATAGTTGAAAGAGCTTCGCCCTCAACGTCCTCTGCGATGATAACGAGCTTTTTGCCTGACTGGAGAATCTGCTCAAGAAGAGGAAGGATTTCCTGAATATTGGAAATCTTTTTATCTGTGATAAGAACAAGAGCGTCGTCTATAACAGCTTCCATCTTGTCGGTATCGGTTACCATGTAAGGAGAAATATATCCTCTGTCAAACTGCATACCTTCAACGATGTCTGAATCTGTAACGGCTGTTTTGCTCTCTTCAACTGTGATTACGCCGTCAGCAGTAACTTTTTCCATAGCTTCTGCGATAATATCGCCGATAGCTTCATCAGCAGATGAGATCGTTGCTACTCTTGCAATATCTTTTGAGCTTGTAACGGGTTTTGAATTTGCCTTAACTGTTTCAACAGCTTTTTCAACTGCGGCGGCAATACCCTTTTTAACTTCCATCGGGTTTGCGCCTGCGGCAACGTTCTTCATGCCCTCTCTAACAAGAGCCTGAGCGAGCAGAGTTGCGGTAGTTGTACCATCGCCTGCTACGTCGTTTGTTTTTGTTGCAACTTCTTTAACAAGCTGAGCGCCCATATTTTCAAATGGATCTTCAAGCTCAACGTCTTTTGCAATAGTAACACCGTCGTTTGTGATGAGCGGCGCGCCGTATTTTTTATCAAGAACTACGTTTCTGCCTTTAGGTCCGAGTGTGATTTTAACTGTGTTTGCAAGCTTATCTATACCTGCCTGAAGGGCTTTTCTTGCCTCTTCACCGTAAATGATCTGTTTAGCCATAAATTATTCCTCCTTTTATTCAACTATTGCAAGAATATCGCTCTGGCGAACGATGATGTATTCTTCTTTATTGAGTTTAACCTCAGTGCCCGAATACTTGCTTGTAATAACTTTGTCGCCGACCTTAACGTACATTTCAACATTGTTGCCGTCTATCATTCCGCCGGGGCCTACTGCGAGAACTTCGGCGATCTGGGGTTTCTCTTTTGCGGCTGCAGCGAGAATGATGCCGCTGCCTGTTTTCTCTTCAACCTCAGTGAGCTTGACTACAACTCTGTCTGCAAGTGGTTTTATTGTCATAAAAATTCCTCCTTAAAAGAATTAAACTTTTGTTTTTAGCACTCTTTTGTTTTGAGTGCTAAATATATTTTAGACCGTTTTCAGAAAAAGTCAACCCTTTTAGCAAAAATTAACAATTTGATAACAATTTAATTTGAGCGTCGGGAGTTACGCCCACAATTATGTTTTCAGCAATACAGAATTCGTTTGTAACCGTATAGTTTTTCACTTCCCCGCCGAATATTACATAGGTATTGACCTCAATAATAAGTACTATTCTGTGAAGAGTCTGATTTATTCCTGCAGATTCAAAAATATTTTCATAATGCGTTGAAGACGTACCTGTCAGCGTAACGTAAAAAGTAAGCTGGGGACCGAGGCCCGAGAAAAACTCATCATTAAACAGCGACGTTACCGGAAACTCCACCGGAAAGCTTTCGATTGAATTGATTCGCCTGTCAACGTTTCTGTTTGCCGAATTTGAAACTGCGTTGAGCTTGGCGGTATCGGTTATTACGGATTTTACGTTGTCGGCGCCGTCCCGCTCAATTTTTACAATATCCTGATAAATAACGTTATAATCCCTGATCGTTTCTTCTACTCCGTTCAGAATTGCGCTTGCCGCGCAGTTCTGCGCCGTAAACGCAGAAAGCTCGGTACGTACAAGCTTCATCCTGCGCTCTGTTAAAACAACGCCGACAGAAATTAAGGATAAAATCAATACCGACAATAATAAAATGACCGGAAAACGCTTTTTTCTCATATACTCAGCCCTTTCTGAAATCTCTGATTTATTATATGAAAAAAGAACGGAAAAGGATAATATATTAATC
This sequence comes from Oscillospiraceae bacterium, assembly GCA_902789095.1. Lineage (GTDB taxonomy): Bacteria > Bacillota > Clostridia > Oscillospirales > Acutalibacteraceae > CAG-488. Next base: position 5,791 of record CADAMY010000202.1, read on the forward strand.
ATTGACAAATGGAACTGCCGAAACTATAATTAAAGAAAAAAAGGAGGAATTTATATGGCAAATAAATATGCAGGAACTAAAACAGAGAAGAATCTCCAGGCAGCTTTTGCAGGCGAATCACAGGCGAGAAACAAATACACTTACTTTGCCTCAAAAGCAAAGAAGGAGGGATTTGAGCAGATATCCGCTCTTTTCCTTAAAACAGCAGACAATGAGAAGGAACACGCAAAAATGTGGTTCAAGGAGCTTGACGGAATCGGCTCAACCGCAGAAAACCTTGCAGCAGCCGCAAACGGCGAAAACTTTGAGTGGACTGATATGTACGACGAGTTTGCAAAGACAGCCGACGAAGAAGGATTCCATGAGCTTGCAGAAAAATTCAGAGGTGTTGCCGCAATAGAAAAACATCACGAAGAGCGTTACCGTGCATTGCTCAAAAACATCGAAATGCAGGAAGTTTTCAAAAAGAGCGAAGTAAAAGTTTGGGAATGCCGCAACTGCGGTCATATAGTTGTAGGCACTCAGGCGCCCGACATCTGCCCTGTTTGCGCTCATCCTCAGGCATATTTTGAAGTAAGCGCAGAAAACTATTGATTTTATTTAACTTAATTTCCTTAGAGCAGGTTGATTCCTGCTCTTTTTTATTTTATTTTATGAAACTGTTGACAAAAATAAATTTGCCGATTATAATAAACCTATAAAACAGGTAGGCAAAGTAGTTAATGGGAGGTGCCATTATGAGAGCTGTTATTTTAAAGGAACGATGTTGCGGCACAAAACATATTTAATTTTAAAATATAAATAATGAAAGAGGAGAAAATAATGAGTATCTATAACGCAATAACAGAACTGATAGGAAAAACACCTATAATGAAGCTCGGAAGATATGCTTCATTAAAAAATCTCAACGCAGAAATATATGCAAAGCTTGAGTACTTCAACCCCGCCGGCAGCGTAAAGGACAGAATTGCGCTTGCAATGCTCAACGACGCCGAAGAAAAAGGATTGCTCAAAAAAGATTCTGTGATTATTGAGCCGACAAGCGGAAACACAGGAATCGGTTTATCAGCCGTTGCAGCCGCAAGAGGATATAAAATAACACTAACGATGCCTGAAACTATGAGTGTTGAGCGCAGAAATCTGCTCAAAGCTTACGGAGCTCAGCTTGTTCTGACAGACGGATCAAAAGGCATGAAAGGCGCTATTGAAAAAGCTAATGAAATCGCCGAGCAGACCGAAAACAGCTTTATCCCGAGCCAGTTTACAAACGCGGCAAACCCTGCGGCTCACAAAGCTTCCACAGGCCCTGAAATATGGGAAGACACGGAAGGTCAGGTTGATATTTTTGTTGCGGGAGTAGGCACAGGCGGAACGGTAACGGGAGTAGGCGAATATCTTAAATCCAAAAATCCCGATATAAAAGTTATTGCAGTCGAGCCTGAAGGATCGCCCGTACTGTCTCAGGGAAAAGCGGGACCGCACAAAATTCAGGGAATCGGCGCAGGCTTTGTGCCCGAAACTCTTAACACAAATATATATGATGAAGTAATCGCAGTCAGCAACGAGGATGCATTTGAAACAGGCAGACTTCTCGCAAGAAACGAAGGATTGCTTGTCGGGATTTCATCTGGAGCCGCCGTTTATGCGGCAACAGTTCTTGCCGAAAGACCTGAAAACAAAGGCAAAAAAATAGTAGCTTTACTCCCTGACACAGGCGACCGCTACTTATCAACACCGATGTTTTCCGAATAACAAAAAAACTCCGGAGCAGTTTTATTGCTGTTCCGGAGCTTTATTTTTTGTAATATCAAAATAACCGTTCGATTTCTTCTTCTGCCTCTTTTAGTATGCCCTCAACGTCTGCCGAATAAATATCCAGCCCCTGCGCCTTGATGCAGACAGCGTCATTTAT
>CADAMY010000203.1 GCA_902789095.1 Oscillospiraceae bacterium
TCTGGAATATCTGCCTTTTTATCAGGCTCAAGAAACCAAATTTCTTTGCATCATATTTTTTTGAGAAAAGTGTTACCTATCATTGACGACTCTACAAAAAACAAATTTCAAGGGTCGCCAAGGTTGTCGACCCCTACGACTGCAAAATCAAAACAACATCAAATCGGCTGCACAGCCGAAATGTTTTAAAAGTTTGTGTTGACTTTTTACTTTTTTATGGTAAAATAATAATGTTAAAAGGGAGTAGCTTAAAGGGTCTCCTGACCGGAGTATCAACAACCGGCTTTGCCTGGTATTCCGGCCTTTTTTAAGGAAGCAAGACTTTTGACGGAGAATTATTATTGCTCTGTCAGAAGTCTTTTTTTTGACAGACAAACAGGAAGGATGAATTTAATGAAATTTTACCTGGAAAGTATCGAATCCGTGTTTTCCGAAGTGAAAAGTTCGCCTGACGGACTTTCTACGGCGCAGGCTCAGGAACGGCTTGCGCGAGACGGCAAGAATAAGCTTGACGAGCCGCCGAAGGACTCGCTTTTTAAAAAGTTTATTACTTCTCTTGCCGACCCGATGATCATTATGCTTATCGTTGCGGCTGTTATTCAGGCTGTCGTTACAGTCATCGAATCAGGCGGTAAACCCGGAATCACCGATTTTGCAGACGTTATCGTTATTCTTATCGTTGTTATAATCAATACGATAATGAGTCTCGTTCAGGAAAGCAAGGCGGAAGCCGCTATGGAAGCGCTCATGCAGATGACTGCCGCAACGAGCAAGGTCCTTCGTGACGGCGAGGTCAAAACCATCAAGAGCGAAGACATAGTTGTGGGCGACATCGTAGTTTTTGAAGCAGGCGACGCCGTACCTGCCGACTGCCGCATTATTGAGGAACATTCCTTAAAGGTTGAGGAAGCGGCTCTCACGGGCGAAAGCGTTCCCGTAAGCAAGATAATTGACGTTCTTATGTGCCGTGACTCTAATAACGACGTAGCTCTCGGCGACAGAAAGAATATGATGTACAGCGGCTCGACCGTTGTTTACGGACGAGGCACAGCCGTTGTTACCGGAGTCGGTATGGACACAGAAATGGGCAAAATCGCCGACGCTCTGAGCGATGCTGAAAAAGAGCAGACTCCGCTTCAGAAGAAGATGGCTGAGCTTTCAAAATTCTTAACGAAGCTCGTTATAGGCATCTGCCTGCTCGTATTTGCTATCGGCGTTGTTGAATCGCTCATTCCCGTATTCCGCGACGGCGCTCAGTTCGACCTTCAGAATTTCCTTCAGGAAGGCGTGCTTGATACGTTTATAGCCGCAATCGCTCTTGCCGTTGCCGCTATACCCGAAGGACTTCCCGCAGTTGTTACGATTATCCTTTCAATCGGCGTTACCGCCATGAGCAAGCGTCAGGCTCTTATAAGAAAGCTTACCGCTGTTGAAACTCTCGGCTGTACGCAGATAATCTGTTCAGATAAAACAGGTACTCTTACCCAGAATAAGATGACCGTTGTTGACCACTTCGGCGACAATGAAGAGCTTATCGCTACCGCTATGGCTCTTTGCTGCGACGCTGAGATAGATTCGGAAGGCAAAGTAAAAGGCGAGCCGACCGAAGCTGCTCTCGTAGCTTATGCCAACACTCTCGGTCTTAATAAAAACGACCTTAAAGCTTCTTCTCCGAGAATCGGCGAAGCTCCGTTCGATTCCGGCAGAAAGATGATGAGCACAGTTCACGATACCGGAAACGGCTTTGTTCAGTATACTAAAGGCGCTCCCGACGTTGTTATCGGACTCTGCACTCACGCTCTTGTAAACGGTCAGGTCGTCATAATGGATGACGAATTCAAAGCAGCTATCGCCGCAGACAATAAGAGAATGGCTGACAAGGCTCTTCGAGTTCTCGCAGTATCAATGAGGATTTACTCTGAGGCTCCTTCGGATTTTGCTCCCGAAGCGCTTGAGCACGACCTTGTTTTTGTCGGTCTTACAGGCATGATAGACCCGATAAGACCTGAAGTTAAAGCCGCTATTGAGGAATGCCGTGAAGCGGGCATCAGACCTGTTATGATCACAGGCGACCATAAGGATACAGCCGTTGCAATCGGCAAGGAGCTCGGCATCATCACTCAGGCGGATCAGGCTATACTCGGCTCTGAGCTTGATAAATTCAGCGACGAAGAGCTTGTTGAAGAGGTTACGAAGTATTCGGTTTATGCCCGTGTTCAGCCCGAGCATAAGACGAGAATAGTCAAAGCCTGGAAAGCCAGAGGAATGGTTACCGCGATGACGGGCGACGGCGTAAACGACGCTCCTTCTATCAAATCTTCAGACATCGGCATCGGAATGGGCATCACCGGCACGGACGTTACAAAGAGCGTTTCGGATATGGTGCTCGCTGACGATAACTTTGCAACGATCGTAAACGCCGTTGAAGAAGGCAGAAAGATTTACGACAACGTATGTAAAGTTCTCCAGTTCCAGCTTTCAACAAATATGAGCGAAGTTATCATAATGTTTGTGGCTTCACTCCTCAATTTCAAGATTCTTTCACCCGTTCATCTTCTCTGGATAAACATGGTTACCGACTCTGCACCCGGTCTTGCTCTTGGTATGGAAAAGGCTGAGGGCAACCTCATGAAGCGCAAGCCGAGAGCCACGACCGACGGAATTTTCTCAAACGGCGCAGGCTTCGATATGGTATGGCAGGGCATTTACCTGGCTATCGTTGAGCTTGCATCATACTTCATCGGCTACCATATTGAAAAAGGCGGATTTGAAGGCATTTTCAGCGGCACGGACTGCGCCAACGCTATGGCAATGGCATTCCTGACAGTCAACTTCGCCGAGATGTTCTGCGCTATCAATATGCGCTCCCGTCAGGGCTCGATTCTCTCGGGCGAAATGTTCAGGAATATGAACTGGTGGCTCGTCGGAGCAACCGTTCTGACTACGCTGTTTACTCTCGCTGCAATTTACCTTCCCGGACTTTCGACAGCAGTATTCGACATTCAGCCCGGTCAGTTTGAAGCAAGAGAGCTCTTTATCTCCGTAGGACTTGCGGTTTCAACCGTTCCGGTATTTGAAATAGGCAAACTCATCAGAAGAAAAACTTCAAAAATAAAATAAAAATCAACCAGGCGGCGTCGTTGGGAGAGCCTTCGTAAAGAAGGTTCTCCCAATTAAATTAATCCTTGCGGATTAGTGAAATATTCTTTCAGAATATGAAATTGCTTCGCAATGAAATACGCCTGCGGCGTATGTAGGATTAATTTAATTTCATTTCGAGCAAAGCGAGATATTTCATAATTTGCTTTAGCAAATTATTTCACATTGCTTGCAATATTTCATTAAAGACAGACCGATATGCTTTCGGTCTGTTTTCTTTTTCGGGATTTGGCAGTACAAGGACTTGCGGTTTCAACCGTTCTGTTTTGTAAAACCCCTTCCATATATAGTTGTAAATCTTTTCAAGAAAATCTTCGGAATTTTAAGGGTAATTTTAAATTGTTAACAAATTGTTTACATTTACAGTTAATCACAGCAGCCGTAGGGCACGGATACATCCGTGCCGCCGAAACAACTGCAAAATTTTACTGAACGCTTATTTTAAATATTCGTGAAATCCCGTAGCGTCGGGCAAAGTGCCCGACATTTTTTTCTGCTTAATCTTTTTCGGTCGGGTGTGGAAACCCGACGATACATTCGCTCGATTTAAATATTCATGAAATCATGTTGTGGATTACGCTCTCGGCATTCCGTTAAAAAAATAAACGAAATTTTATATCT
>CADAMY010000204.1 GCA_902789095.1 Oscillospiraceae bacterium
TGCCGATGCACTGTGAGCCTTTGTCGATCGAGCTGTAATCCTGCATATCGGAAGTTACGCAGATACGAAGCGGGAAGGAACGAAGAAGTGAAAGATACATTGTATTCTCTTCATCATCGCCTGCTTCATAAGCTTTAAGACCTGTGTTGAGAAGAGCCGCGCCGATTTTGCCGTCAGAAATATCAACAAATGAATTCATAGGATGCTCTGTCATCGGGATCTCGTCATAAAGCGAGTAATCAGGCTTTGCAACGGGACGCTCAACTACGTCGAACTGACCCTGAGCGTGAACGACGTCAGCTTTGATATTTGTCGGGAAAGCTACCTGGAAGTAATGGTCTTCGCTCTGATTATCAACTGTTGTTTCGATTTCAACATATCTTGAACCCTTTTTAAGAGTTATGATATTTTCAATCTTGAACGGATTAAGATGCTTTGAGCGAGTTTTTTCGTCCATTGATCTGCCTTCGGGAAGCGCCCAGTCAATTTCAACCTTGTAAGAAACTTCAAACTCGCCTTCGTGAAGAAGAGTTACTTTTGCGTTCTCGTTAAGAGTAGTAAACGTTTCGTCGTTTTCGGGTACAATATGCTCCCACGGATTGCCGATTTCGCCTGTGTCCTTGAAATAGCCGAGTGAATTATACTCCTTGCCGTTTTCTTTATCAAGTACATTGAATGTACCGTTTGAATTGATCGTAACTCTGAGATATTCATTCTCCATGACCTGAGCGTTTCTCTTCATCGTAACGGGATTCTTTGCCCTTACATGATAGAGAGGCTGCATCTTAAGAGTCTTATAACCGAGAGCCGGAACGTCTTTTACGTCAAGCATTATCGTGTACTGGTGAGTATGAAGTACGTTGGCAACGTCGTTGGGATTCTGGATAATCTGAGCAACGCCGTCTTTGGTCGAAACAACCTGATATTTAACTTCATTGCCGTCAGCGTCGGTGATTTTAAAACTGTCCGCCTTCCATTCGGCAGGAAGCTCAACGCTTACCTTGACAGGCTCACTTCTCTTAAACGGAGCGGGATTGAATATTACAATAGCCGCATCGTCGCGTGAAAAGCTTCTGAGGTCAATGTCACCCGCAACGTCCATAAATGCACGTTCAAATACGCAGGATGAAAGCTCTCTTGACTGGCGGAAACGGTAAATAACATCTTCATAAACTATATCTCTGCCGCATGCGCCGATGCTGTCGTGACCGTGATTCTGAAGAAGATAATTGTATGAAAGATCAATGAAATTCTGAGGGAAAGGAGCTCCGCAGAACGAAGCAAATACTGCCATTGGCTCAGCATAATTCTGCAATTTGCGCTCTGTGTCGAAATTTGCCTGCTTGATATATGTTCTTGCCGAAATGATCCAGCCCATCATTGCGCTGACGCTGCCCTTTGTAAACGGAGCGCGCATTTCGCCTTTGAGTACGGGTGACGACTCGTCAAATTCGTCGATAATGCCCTGCTCCAGCTCTTTAAGGGTTGAGTGGAAAACGTGCGCATTCGGAAGCGCTGCGTCAAGGTCTTTAATAAGCTGAACTTCTCTTGCGTCCGGGCAGGAAGAATCGTGACCTACGCTCCAGAAACGGTGAGGAGTTGTCCAGTCATTATCCTGCTCGCGAACTGCCTGATCGGCTCTTGCTTTCACGTTTTCTTTATGATATTCATAAAACGGATGAGCATACTGATAATCGAGCTTATCATACTCTTTATCAATAAATTTGAAAATACCGTTGTTGTCGTTCCATAGCATATCCCTGTTATTCTCGTTCTGCTGATTATAATAAACCGGTCTCTGAACAACGTACCATATATTGTAACGAGGGCGTTTGCCAAGACGTGAAGCATAAATTCTCGTTCCGTCCGGGCTTTCCCAATAAAACTCTGATTTCGGAGTAGTGTACTCGTTTACGCCTCTGTAGAATGAAGCGAAGTGAATATCAAATCCCGCATAAATCTGAGGAAGCTGAGAAATCTGGCCCCAGCCGAAAGGCGAATAACCCGTTTTACTGATGCCGCCCATTTCCCTGCCGATCTTGTGACCTAAAAGCAGGTTTCTTACAAGGCTTTCGCCGCCTACCGAAAACTCATCGGGAAGGCAGAACCACGGACCTACGCCGATTTTGCCCTCTGAAATGTATTTTTTGAAAAGCTCTTTCTTTTCAGGATACACTTCAAGGTAATCTTGAATAGGCATAGTCTGGGAATCAAGATGGAAATGCTTGAATTCGGGATATTTTTCGATAATATCCATCAGCATATCAAGCATATAGCCGAGCATATACTGAGTTCTTCTTGCGGAGAAACGCCATTCTCTGTCCCAGTGAGTGTTGGATATAAAATGCAGTTGAAGTTCTTTATCTTTGTTTTCCATATAGTCACCTTAGCCTTTAATGATTTTCATTATATCTTCAAAATTCTGTTCGTAATAAGTACATACAGCTTTAGTGCCGCTCTCTTCGATATTGCCGCCTGCGATACCGATAGTCGTATATCCGGCAAGACGAACCGAGCAGACGCCTGCACCGCTGTCCTCAATACCGATAGTATGATTCCTGTCGGCGAAAGCCGAGCCGAGACCTACTATTGAAGTTTCGGAATACAGCCACGGATGCGGCTTTGGTGAAAGCTCGCCCAAAGTGCCGACAGAACCTTTTCTGAGCGGGAATCCAGCCGAGATGATCGCATCGTAAAAATCTTTGGGATCGCCCATACCGAGCGTTTTGAAAGCTGAAAGGATCTCAGGCCAGGCTTTTTCATAAAGTCCTGACGTAACAAGACCGATTTTAACGCCCATACTCTTTAATTCAAGCAGAAAATCCTTAACACCGACAGTAGGAGTGAACGCTCCCTCTTTGCCTCTGCCTGCCATGATTTCTTCCATTTCTCTGTGCGTATGCTCAAAATAGAAATCCCTTGCCTTATCAAGCGATGCTCCGGGGCAGTATTTATCAATACAATACTGAAGATGCTCTGAAACGCTGTGACCTGAAACATAAGGCATATCAGCCTCTTCAAGTTCAAACTTCGGATTGCCGAGAAGGCTGGCGACGCTCATCTGGATGATCCAGATCCAGAATTCTTCACTGCGTACCGTTGTACCGTCAAGATCCATAAGCACGGTCTTTACAGGCATTTCAAGCTTTACCGGCTGAACGGGATAATAAACAGGATAAGCAATAGCGGATTTAACACATGCAAGTGTCGAATCGCCGAATGAAACAAATTCAACTTTTTCATCGCCGGTTGATACTATATCAACAACACCGTTTTTACCGGTGACGAATCTGCCGTCCTCGGTACAGGAAAGCAAATTGAATCCGCTGTCAGGTCCGACCGTTCCGAGGTCGGGAATAAGAATATTTCTGTCTAACTTCATTTTAGATCCTCACTTTTGAAAAAGGAAAAAGTATTTGCATTTATGAATTTGCGCATCAAATCAAATTCATCATATAATATCACATTTCAAGGCAATAAGTAAATACATTTTCAATAATTTTTATAGGATAATTTAAAAAAATCAAAAGGATTACAGAACCGACAGAAAAAAATACAACTCCGGACAAATAAATCCGAAGTTGTAATTTTTTATTAAGTATAGTATCAAAAGCATATTGAAATATCTTTTTTCCTTTTCAGGTTTTGAATACTTCAATATTATCAGCGCCTATCTGAAAAAAGTCAATCTGAATTTATCAAAAACACCAAAAATAATTTTAAAAAATGTAATAATCCGATTAACTTTTTCAGTATTTTCTTTTTCAATTCCACTGCTCACCGTAACAGTTTGTGTTTCGCTTTCCTGAACAGAATCATAACTGATATTGTCACTCAAAATTATTTCATTATCGGAATCCGTTTCTGCAGCACCTAAATCAAACCGGATAATACGCCCGTAATGGTATTCGCCGTTGCCGTCAATAATATAAGGTCTTGCCCATATTTTTTCAGAATTGATTTTGGCTTTTATTTCCAAAAGTCCCGTCATGGCATTGGCAGAAGTTTTTGCATTAAATATATAAACGTTCTCATCTTCGTTAAATACATTCATGTACTCTTGCGTATTCATCTGAGCATTGGCTGTAACGATCACCCCATGACCTTTCATAACTTCCGTTGTGCTTACGCTGTGTTCTGCGAAAATACAAACAGTATCATCACTGCCGGCTCTGGCATCAATTACTCGGCTTGCCATTACTGCTTTCTGCCTTTCAGCCTGATAATTTAATGAATCAAAATAAACAGGTGTAAGATTAACATCTGTGACACTGAAAAATGTATA
>CADAMY010000205.1 GCA_902789095.1 Oscillospiraceae bacterium
GAAATGGCTGTTGATAAAATGGGCAGTCCCGATTCCGTCAGCGAAAATTTTGCTAAACTGCACGACAGTTCTTCCGGCATAGTATTTGACGTGATTTTCGGCATTGCATTTTTGCTTTCATCCTTGTTTTTTATATTTATTACAATCGATGATTTATACGATTTCAATATTGTTACTGAGGTATGGCTCCTTTTATTTATACTTGCGGGCGCAATAATATCCAACAGATTCAGAACTCATAAGGTAATGAGAGGGATGCTGACCGGAATCGTAATTCTGTTTATTTCCGGTTTTTTCATTAAAGCTGTTGACGCAGCATTCTGGACCATACGGTATTTAAGCTGGAGTTCATTTAAGAATTTATACTCTGAATTTATTGAATATAATTCAAGTCTTATGACCGTTTTTTACGGATTGATAACGGGCAATTCACACTCCGTTGCAGTAATGAATTCTTTCAGCAGTTCTGTTAAAAATCTGCATATTACTCTGCTGAGCGTATTGTTTTACGCCATTGTGTCGTATATTATTGTCAATAATCTGATTGCGCTGTATAAGCAAAGCTCAGGCTCTGCGTCTGCAAAAACCGGCAGGATGCGCCAAAGATCATTCATACAGCTTGTCGGCGTTACGGGATTCGTTATTGCGTTGGTAACAGCGCTCGGCATTGTTACGCAGAATGCTGACTTTAATAAAAATAAGCATTACTCTGCTTATGATTACAGTTACTTTTACATTGCAGAAAGCGACGAGCCGGTTGACTTTGAAGATCTTGATTTCGGAAGTTTCAGAAAATTCCGGTTTAATCAGGGTGTTTTCGGCGGTTTTGAGTATGCCATTACAGAAATTACTGATGACTACGAAACATTTGGTTCTTATAATTCAATTAGCCACGATCTTCCGATGAAAGGAGCTAAGTATTACTCTGACGAGGTGACGCTTGAATTCAGCACTTCAAAAAAATATATCTGCGTAATCCCGTTCGACTACGACTATACATCGAGCAATAATGATGAAAAAGGCGAAGAAATAAGACTTTTGGATTATGCCGAATGGAAGGATACGGAATCTTCGGACGTGCTGTCCTTCCCTATTGACGACAATGAATATACCCGTCTTGTTTACAACATAAAACCGGATAAAAACTAAAACAATCGGGACCTGACCTCGGATAAAACGGTCGGGTCCCGACAATTATGTAAATTTGTATAAAAATGTATATATTTTATTTGTTATATGATATAATTAAGTCAATTCAATTATGAAGTGAGGTAATTTATATGCAAGCTGAATTAAACAGTCCCGTACTGTACGCTATCTGCGGCGGTATAATTTTATTCGTTGCCGCAGTAAGCCTTGTTTTTATGATAAGGGCTTACAGGGCAGGCATAAAAGCATGTATGGACAAAAGTATGCTCAAGCGCACGGTTACGTCAAGCGTTACGTTCACGATCTTGCCGAGTATCGGCATTCTGCTCGGCGTTATTGCGCTTTCGGGCAGTCTCGGCATTCCGTGGCCGTGGCTTCGTCTGTCGGTTATCGGCGCTCTTCATTATGAAACCCAGGTAGCTCAGGCGGCGGCTGAACAGGTAGGACTCAAATCCCTGAGCGCTGCTGAAATGACGCCTTCCGCATTTGCAACTATCGCTCTGCTTATGAGTGTATGTATGATCTGGGGCATGGTGCTTTCGTTCTTCTTCAACAAATCATATCTCAAAAAACTCAGCGGAAAGAAAAATGACGACAAAAAGAAAAAGCCGGGATTCGGCGATTCGGCTATGGTCGCTATGTTTGTAGGTCTTGTTAGCGCCTATATCGGCAGCTACGTCGGCAGATTCGTTTCGGGCGAAGGGCTTTTTACGTTCAAGGGCGATCTTACTCCGATCATAGTAGCTGTTGTATCGGCTCTCGTTATGGCTGTTTTCACATATTTTGCCGAGAAAAAGCATAAGGTATGGCTTGAAAGCTTTTCGATTGCGGGAAGTATGCTCGTAGGTATGCTTGCGGCTATAATTTTTTAGGAGGCTGACATATGAACAATTCGGATTATTTTAATAAATATAACAGAAATACTCACATCATCGGCAGAACTGTCAGCGCTGTTACGTTGATTCTGCTCGTCGGCGCTCCGTTCCTGATAGGTAAAATCATCGGCGCTTCGCCCGACCTTCCGGCGGCGGCAAAGGGATTTGTTTCAGTTGGTCTTATATGGACGATTTCGAGCGTTGTTGAATTTCTTATCTATACGCCGATGCTCGGTTCAGGCGGCGGATACCTTGCTTTTATCACAGGCAATCTTATAAACATGAAAATCCCCTGCGCCATCAACGCCAAAGAAATGGCAGGCACCAAGTCGGGAACTACCGAAAACGAGATCATTTCGACCTTATCAATCGCCGCTTCGAGCCTTACTACAATAGTTATTCTCGCTCTCGGCGTTCTGCTTCTCGTTCCGCTCCAGCCCGTGCTTCAAAGCCCCGTTTTACAGCCCGCATTTGAAAACGTTGTCCCTGCCCTTTTCGGCGCAATGGCTTATAAATATTTCAGAAAAAACATAAAGCTCGCTCTCGTTCCTCTGTTTATCATGAGCCTGCTGTTTGTGTTTGTACCGTCGCTCATCAGCCAGACGAGCATGATGATAATTCCGAGCGGAGCTATAACTATCGGTCTTGCTTTTCTGATTTACAAAAAATCAACTTCTGAGCAGGCATAAAATTATAAAAAATAAAGGGTGCAGAAAACAAAATCTGCATCCTTTCAGACTGTCGATAAAGCCGCAAGAACATTTGCAAAGGAAAAAGAATTTTACAAAAAAAGTTAATAAACGTTAAAACATATAGAAAACAGAAATAGTTAAATATGTTTTAATTATAATTATTATATTGCAAATTAGCCGCCTTTTCTCCCTCTCGCAGTATCTATATACAGCGACGGTAGAAAATGCGGCTTCTTGCATACTTTCTCGAAGTCTCACAGTCTATATATCCTGAATTTCGGTATATCTGAATATTTCGCCCGTTATGTCGATTATTTCGTTCATCGGTATGTCCGTACCGTCAGACATTATAAGCCGCCTGTCTATAATATTAAGCTTCTTTACCGATGACGTCACCGTTTCATATCTGCCGCCGGATTTATATTTATCCGGCACAAAGTAAGTTACGGATATCGTGTGCCGCTCGTCGATGCAGTCCTGAATCATCAGCAGCTTGCTGTTTATTACTTCTTTTAAATTTTCATCAATCTCAATGCGCTCGCCCGTCAGCCTGCCTGTTTCTTTTACCGCTTCATCATATCCGCTCAGCGCCGCAAACGGAGCGAACTGAGCCGCTCTGTTTTCAGCCGGCATAGGCGTATGAGACGTCGACACATGGCGCTTCATATT
>CADAMY010000206.1 GCA_902789095.1 Oscillospiraceae bacterium
TTGAATCCGACTTTGTTCAGGAAAAACAGCGGAATCAGCGCAAGCGAGCAGACGATTGCCGCCACAAGAAACATTATTTTTGACGGAACGATCGTCTCGGTTCCTGAGTCATCCGTATAAGTCAGCGCTGCATTGCGGCACGCAATATCGCCGAGCACAGGGCCTATCACCATAGGCAGCATCACGGTGAATATCATTCTCAAGCCCTGAAAAAGTCCCGCTTTTCCTTCCGGAATAAAATCCTTGACTGCGGCACCGAGAAGAATATATATGATAGAGTTGCCTATTACAACGGGCAGAACGCCTATGAGCATTATATGTATATTGGTTGACGTTGAAAGAAGGAACAGCCCCAGAGTCATCAGCGCAGCGCAGACCGTCAGGAACAATCCCTTATGTTCCGAGGATTTTTTGATAAGCATTACAATGCTTGCAATAATGCCGCCGATTACAATTAAAGCGGTAATGATTACACTTGGCCGAATAATATTTGATATTCCGCCGTTGTCGGGAATCACAACATACTGGAGATAGACAAGAAGATACGGAATTGAACATGAACGTGTTGAAATACATATTTTCAGTATTCCATGCGATTCCGCCGACAAAACAAAACAGTATTATAACAAACCAGTTTTTCCTGCTGAGTTTTTCACTTATCATAAGCATTATCCTTTAAAATATTAAGCTTACGGTATCTGTCAATCATTCACTTTTTTAACGTATACCCTTGTTGGTTTACCTGAGTCGTCGATATCATTTTTTAAAAATTCACAGCCGTATTTTTCATACAATCCCGTATGATTTGTGGATATATAGATTTTCTCGTAATTATCTTCTTTTGCAAGCTGCATCACTTTTTCAAACAATTTGCCGACATAACGATGCCCTCTGAATTTCGGAAACGTGAAAACAAATCCCATCCACGGAGTAAGCTCTGTCGGCAGAATGTCGTCCACCTTTGAATAAGTGCAGAAAGAAACAAGCTCGCCGCCGTCTGTCAGCATCAAAACCTTTGAGCCTTCGCCGACTGTGTCAAAAAACTCGCCGTTTACAACGATCCTGTGAAGCATCACGCCAGCGTCCCAATCGCATTCGCCAAGCTTGTTTATCCAGTATTCCTTGTTTTCGTTTTCTAAAAGATCAATAACTTCCATAATCGCTCCCCTGAAATTCTGTACCTGCAATAGATTATATCAAATACACATCAGCTTATCAACCTTTAGTTTTATTTCATTTCGCTCATACGCAATGAAATATCAATATAAAATCCGCCAATGTTAATCAGCAGGCTTTGTCTTAGTTATAAAATCCGGCAGGCTGCAATTCAAGCCTGCCGAAATTCTTTTTGTTTTATTTTTCCGAGTATATTACTATCGCCGCTTAATATTGAGTTATATTTACTCATTTACAAATTTCCATTTCTGCTGCATGATAACAGCCGTTTCATCTCTATCGGGGCACGCATAAAATACAGTAAGTATACTGCCGTCTTTCAGTTCAACTGACGACGGATAGCCTATATCGTCACAGATGTTGTTGATATAAATATCATAACACCTCGCAGTCAGAATTATGCGCTCACACCGTAAGCCTTAAAGGAAAACGAGATTTTTTCATCTGCTCTCATTTTTCACCCTGAAATCACAAAAGCAAAGACAAAAGTTCGTCGGTTTTTGCACAGGCAAGGCAAACGCAAGTGTCTGATGCGCCGTAATAAATTTTGATTTCACCGTTTTTCTCCGCCACCATACCGCAGGGAAAAATCACGTTTTCACGGAATCCTTCATCCGTTTCAATCGGCATATCCGGAGCGATCAGCGGTTCCTTATAAACGGAAATCACCTTTGACGGATCATAAAGATCAAGCAGCATCAGTCCCGCAGTGTAGCGTTTCGTCCATTGTTTTTCCCATCCGTTTTTGCCTCGTGTATCGTCACGATCCACCGCATGAAACAGCGTCAGCCATCCCTTATCTGTTTTTACAGGCGCAGCAGCAGGACCTATTTTATCATTTGCCCATGGAACGTCCTCTACGCCGAGCACAAGCTCGCTTCGTCCCCAGTAAATAAGATCAGGCGAACGTGAAAGCCATATATCAAACCTGTCACGTCCTTGGCTGTACACCGGCATAGGCCGTTCCAGACGTACATATTCTCCTGCGATCTTTTCAGAAAAAAGCACCATGTTTCGGTTTTCCGGTACTCCGGCGCTGATAAGTCTCCAGGAACGAAGATCCTCAGAAAGCTCTGCGATTGCGCCTCGGATTCCGTGACGGGTATCCATAGCCAGGCAAAGCAGAAGCCGGTCTTCTATCTGAACGATTCGAGGATCGTAAAATCGTTCTATTTCGGGATCTTTCTGAATGTCATTGCTGTCAATGAGCGGCGTCGGATCAAACCTCCAGCCGTCAATTCCGTTTTTGCTTCTGGCAATGCCGACGCTTGTTCCGCAAAAACGATGATTAAGGTTTTCATACGAATAGCGGTCAGTCCCGTAGTCATTGCGAAAAATCATAACGTACTCACCGCGGTATTTTATAACACCTGCGTTGAACACAAGCGAAGACTCATAGGGCAGATCGTTGCTTGTTATTATTGCAGAACTTCTTTTCTGAATAAAAGGATGCGATTTCAGCGGCGGCATTACAGCAGGCATAGCGTTTCTCCTATCTTACATTTATTCTGAATTTTTTACAGTCGCTTAAATTTTAATAAAGGCTGATTAGAAGAAAAATAAATCAGCCTGAAACTAATTATACCATACGGTAAAATTTTTCTCAATATTTTATTTGTTTTATATAAAAAATTGCAAGTCAATTAATTTGAGATGCTGTGTTTAAAAATAAAATGATTATATTAAGAAAAAAGATTATTCCTGTTTGCGGCGGTTGAATTTCTGTATGTATTTTCAAGCCGGCTTATTACCCGACCCTTGAAGCGCTCGGACTGCCAAGGCTCACACCGCACGCAACCCGCCACACGTTCGCTTCGATTTTGTACAAGAACGGTGTCGATTCGTGGGATATTCAAAGTCTTATGGGTCACGCATCGCCGGACGTAACAAATAAAGTTTACACTCACATCGATATAGAACAGCTCAAAAAACGCAGTCGGTCAGATTTGACCGGCTCTTTTTTTATGCAAAAAAAAACAGTGCATATTTGTCCCCATTTTGTTCCCAACCGTCACAGGACGTGGATAAATGTGGGCGAACAGTTCAAAAACGAACAAAAAAAGAAAAACCCCCGAAACCGTTATTTATCAACGATTTCAGGAGATTTCAATGGTCCGAGTGGCGAGACTTGAACTCACGGCCTCTTGACCCCCAGTCAAGCGCGCTACCAGCTGCGCCACACCCGGAACGCATAAGATAATAACACATAAGCTCGGTTTGTTCTTTTATAAAGCTGTAAAATGCCGACGTTATCTTTCTGTTTCCGCCCGGCTCATTGCTCTCAACGTTATAAGGCATAACGGGATCGTGCACGCTCTGACGAAGCAGGAACCAGCCGTCGCCGTGGTCTTTATCTGCCGCAACACGTATTCCGTCACGGTTGTCATCAGCTATTTTCCAGCCGTCCTTTGAAGCGAAATAATCAACAAGTCTGTCAAGCACCCCTGCTCCGTAAGCTTTGAAATCTTCACATTTTATGTTGAATCTCAGCTCTTTTGCTTCAGCAGGCTGTTTAAGAGTTGAAAGTATATTTTCAATTACTTCTACTCCGCCGTGTTTTGCGGCATAGATTACTATTTTTGTCATAAGATATGCGCCGTCATCAAGATAATAATTCTCTTTGAATGCGGCATGACCTGATGTTTCCATCGCAAGAGGACAGAATTTTCC
>CADAMY010000207.1 GCA_902789095.1 Oscillospiraceae bacterium
ATCTGATATTTGTCATCCATGGTCCTGATCTTGAGGCCCTTCATGTCTGCGGGGCTGTGGATCTCCTTATTGTTGTTGGTGATCTGTCTGAAGCCGATAGCGAAATAGCTCAGAGCCTTGAGTCCGGAAACGTCCTTCTCGAACTTAGCCATCATGTCCTTACCGATCTCGCCGCCAAGAACTGTCTTGGTCTGGTCAAAGTTGGTGAAGAGGAAAGGTACATTCAGTTCTGCGAATGCATCTGTGTAGGTGCTGAAGTTACCTGTGGAAAGGTGAGCAACTTCAAATGCGTTGGTCTGGCAGCCGGTAACTACAGCCTGAGTTCCGTTAGCGAGCTGAGCGCCTGCGTAGACCTGGATCTTGATGCTTCCGCCGGATTCCTTTTCAACGGTCTCTACCCATGTGTTGAGGCCTCTGGACATTCCTGTGGCATTAGCGTCGATCTCTGCCTGGGGGATATTGGATGAGAGCTTGAGTGTGATCTGTTTTTCTGCGGGTGCTGCATTGTTGGATGCATTGTTGGAAGAGCCGCCTCCGCATGCTGCAAGCGCGAAGCACATTGCGACTGCGAGTACTAAGCAGATAAGTTTTTTCATTTCTTTCCTCCTGAGAATACATTAAAATCTTTTCCGGTATAAATGCCTTCCTGTTATACAAGTATACTATTATACAAATTTTGCTTTGTCAAGCGTTTTGTCTTGTATTAAAAAAATTTTTGTGCTATGATATGGTTGTAAACCTGTAATACAATAAACATCTGTTCACAATAATGACAATTTAAACATGGGAGTTAACTTATATAATGGAAAAAATCGTCAGAAAAACACTCACTGATCAGATCTTCGATTATATCCAGGATCAGATCGCAAACGGAAACTGGAAACGCGGAGAAAAACTCCCCTCTGAAACTGAGCTTGCGGAAAAGCTCGGTGTGAGCCGCATGTCATTAAGGGCAGCCATCCAAAGATCCAATACGATGGGCCTTACCGAGACAAAAGTCGGGGAAGGAACCTTCGTCAAGAAGATCTCCATGCGTCCTTTCATAGAAAACCTTCTTAAAAGCAATCTTCTGAGCGCGGACAACGACGATATCAACGATATGCGCAAAGCTGCTGAATTCCGTGGTGGAAAGTGTCTTTCTGACTCGATGACAAAAGGCGATTTGCGTTCACCGATTACCTGGTCCTGTCAGTTTGGGCATGAATTCAAGGCCTCGCCAACCCTCGTGCTGCTGGGTGGACACTGGTGCCCCGAGTGTTTCCCGATGCCATGGAATTATGACGAAATTGCACGCGGAAATCCTTTCTTTGCTCAGGTATGGTATCCGCTTCACGATAAGGATGAAGACAATTATTACGACGAGTCCATATTCAAGGGCTTCAAGGATATGTGAGGTTAAAGTATGAATATTTTTATGGTAGGCGGCATAGGTCTTTTAGGCTGTGAAGCCGCAAAATGCCTTATTGAAAAAGGTCATAAAGTTAAAACTGCGGCGCTTCCTCCTCTTCCCGAAGGAGCGCCTATACCGCAGGAAATGGAAATCCTTTTCGGCGATATTAATAAAAAGACGGACGCCGAGCTTGAAGAGCTTCTCAAAGGCATGGATGTGTTTATCTTTGCCGCAGGCGTTGATGAAAGAGTCGAATTCCCTGCTCCTGTTGAAGATTATTATTACAAATACAATATCGCTCCGCTTGAAAGAATCTTTCCCATCTGCAAAAAGGTGGGCATTAAAAGGGCGGTAGTTCTCGGCTCATATTTCGCTTATCTTTCAAAGCTCAGACCGGATATGAAACTGCCGCAGAAGAATCCTTATTTCAGATCGCGTCTTGCTCAGGAAGACGTATGCGAAGCTTTCTGTGACGATAGTTTCAGCGTATGCGTTCTCGAATTGCCGTATATCTTCGGCACTCAGCCGGGCAGAAAACCTGTTTGGACAATTCTCATCGAGCAGATCGAGATGATGGATAAGCTGCCTTTCACCCTTTATCCCGCAGGCGGAACGGCGATGCTCACCTGCCGTCAGGTCGGTCAGGTTATAGCAGGAGCCGCCGAGCAGAAAAAATCAGGCTTCAGCGCAGTGCCGATCGGCATGTATAATATGAAGTGGAACGAATTTCTCAAAATCGTTTACGCCGCAAGGGGAATGGGCTACAACCGCAAGATCGTCAGCGTAACTCCTCTTATGATGAAAATGGGAATGATCAAGGTAGCGGCAGATTACAAAAAGAGGAAGATCGACTCAGGTATGGACCCGTTCAATCTTCCCGATATAATGGATATCGATCTTTTCATCAACCCAGCTTTTGCAAAGGAACTCGGCGCAACGCCCGACGATATTGACGCCGCAATCACGGAGTCGATCAGAGTATCCGTTGAATCCTATGAGGGCAGAGTAAAGCTCCTCGAAATGAAAGGCGAATAATTTCAGACAGCCGATAAAGCCGCAAGACCATTTGCAATAAAAAACAAAACTTATTTCAGAATAAACAAAAATTGATGCAGATTGTTAAACACGGCAACAGATTACCATATTGAATAAAGAATTATATTGCAAATTAGCCGCCTTTTCTCCCTCTCGCAGTATCAATACTTCGGGTAGAAAATGCGGCTTCTTGCATGATTTCCCGGCGTCTGGCGGGATTATATTTCATTCCAATATTTTCAATGCGTAATCATCAAGCATCTCGTTGGTTTCTATTAGGTTTTTTCCGTTCTGTAAGCAGAAAATTATTACGCTGTCTCGAGGGATCCTGACGTACAAATCGGAAAGTCCGGCGATTTTGAGCAGCTTTCTCGTCTCGTCAAGCGTCAGCTTCATTCCGAATGCAAGCATCAGGATTTTATCCCGCGACGGATTTTTCTTGATGCCGTTGAAAAGCTGATAAGCGTAGTTTTTATCAAGATTGCTTTTTTCTATTACTTCGCTTTTTTTCAGATTTTTTTCTTTGAGCAGCACACCGAGATACTCGTCAAGACTTTTAAAAATCAGCTCGCCGATTTCGTTCTGAAAAAATTCGCTGTAATTCTTTTTGCTTTTAAGAACACCCAGCAGATCGCTCGTCGATTTTTCCATAAGGCTCACACTTCTTTCATAATAGATGATAATATAAATTAAGTTAAAAATCAAGGCGGTGATTTTTTGGCGGAATACGAAATAATCAAAGAGCTCAGCGGTACGACTGCGCTCGCATTGAACGATAATAAAGTATATGTGCTCAAAAAAATTGCGCTTGAAGATACTGATTTATATAAAACAATAATGAAAATTGATAATCCGAATCTTGTTCATATCGTCGGATTCACAACGGCGGGCAATGATTTTTATGCCGT
>CADAMY010000208.1 GCA_902789095.1 Oscillospiraceae bacterium
TTTTTCGTTGATATTCTGCCCTGCGGAAAGAGCGGCGTCCATTTCATCTCGGATATCTTCAAGCTGCTGCTGAGCCGCATCATACTGAGCCGCCGCAATGGAGAGCTTATCCTCCTGCTCTTTGAGCTTCTTTTTGGAGGACTCGATAGTATGAAGCCACAGGCCGATTTCAAGCTCTTTCTTCTCTTTTGCGAGAACTAAAAACTTCTGAGCTTTTTCACTTTGGGTTTTCAGCGGACCAACACGGCTTTCAAGCTCTGCGAGTATATCACGAAGTCTTACCATGTTTTCCTCCGCCTGAGCAAGCCTTCTGTTTGCGTCAGTTCTGCGGTAGCGGTAATGAGAAATGCCTGCCGCCTCTTCAAGCATATCACGGCGCTGTCCCGTTTTTGATGAAATAAGGTTGGCAACGTTGCCCTGGCTGACGAGCGAATAGCCGTCTCTGCCGAGGCCTGTATCCATAAACAATTCGTGAATATCGCGAAGTCTTACCGTTTCGGCATTTATTTTATATTCGCTTTCGCCCGAACGGTAATAACGCCTTGTTACCGCAACCTCATCGCTGTCGCAGTTGAGGGATCGATCCTTGTTTTCAAGGCGCAGAGTAACCTCCGCAAAGCCGAGAGCCTTACGGATTTTTGTTCCGCCGAAAATAACGTCTTCCATCTTTGATCCGCGCAGATTTTTGGTGGACTGCTCGCCGAGCACCCATCGCACAGCGTCTGCAATATTGCTCTTACCCGATCCGTTTGGTCCGACGACGGCGGTTATTCCGTTATTAAAATTAAAAACTGTTTTATCAGGGAACGATTTGAATCCCTGCATTTCAAGTGCTTTAAGTATCATATTTCATTTCCTTTACAAGTACCTGATATTTTACGAGTGAATCCGATTCTTTAAACCTGCAGGAATAACCTTTGCCCGCAAGGTAAATAAGATTGGATTTTTTTTGACCTATTGCCTGAGAGAGCGCACCTTTCGGCACGTAAACCGTGTATTCGCCTTTTGCAGCGAGCTGACTTTCTGTTTCTTTTAAATATATTTTGCTCTCACATATTTCTTTGAACGCAGGGTGAAAAGCTCCGGCGATTCTGCCCTGCTCAACTCCGCCGCCCGAATGAAGCCCGACTCTTATTATGCGTATGCCTGCGCTTTCAAACATCAAAATCAGCTCGGCGCAGATTTCTGCCGCTTCGTCAACGGTCTGCGGACGGTATATTCCTTTATAATATAAATCTGCAAGCTCCGTGTTTTCCATTACAACTGTTGGGTAAATTCTTACAGTATCAGGTTTAAGATCAATGATTTTACTTGCGGTGACAATGCTTTCGTTTTTGTCTGAGCCGTAAAGCCCCGTCATCATCTGAAGTCCTGTTTCAAATCCGTATTTTTTCAACAAATCTATCGCAGATTCAACGTCAGCCGCAGTATGACCTCTTTTGTTCATCATTAGAACTTTGTCGCTCATACTCTGTGCGCCGAGCTCAACGGCAGTAACGCCGTGGGATTTTAAAATACCGCAGATTTCATCGTCAACCGCATCAGGTCTGGTGGATATTCTTATGCCGCAGATTTTAACTGAGTCGATATATTTCTGAGCCGCTTCAAGCAGAGAAAGCATATATCCCCTGTCTATCGCCGTAAAACTTCCGCCGAAAAATGCGATCTCGGCGTTTTTAAGATAAGGATTCTGCTTTGCGGTTTCAACGGCTGCTTCAACATCAGCGGCTGTAATGCTGCGGCTTTCGCCCGATATGCTTTTCTGATTGCAGAATGAGCATTGATGCGGACAGCCTTTGTGCGGCACAAAAAGAGCTATTGTTGTATGCTTCAAAGTCCCATCAGCTCCAGCGCCTCTTTTGCGGCGGCCTGCTCCGCTTTTTTCTTGCTCGTGCCTATTCCTCTGCCGATAACGTTTGAATTGAGATGAACTTCAACCTCAAAGCGTTTATCGTGGTCAGGACCTGTTTCTTTAACAAGAACGTATTCGACTATTTCTCCGGGATTTTTCTGAACAACCTCCTGGAGCATTGTTTTATAGTCTTTGAATCCTCTGTGTTCCTTTGCTGCTTTTTCAATATATTTCAGCACGAATCCCTTTGCCGCATCCATACCTCCGTCAAGATAAATGGCGGCAATCAATGCCTCAAAGGCATCCGCTAAAATAGAAGGTCTTTCACTGCCTCCTGTTACGATTTCTCCTCTGCCGAGCAATATAAAACTGCCGAGGTCAATATCCTTTGCGTATTCGCAAAGCGCTTTTTCGCATACGGTTGCCGCGCGAAGCTTTGTTAATTCGCCTTCCGGCAGATTGCGGTAATTCATAAAAAAATCTTCAGCAGTAATTACTCCGAGTACCGAGTCACCCAAGAATTCAAGGCGTTCGTTGCTCAGATTATGGTCACCGCCTGTTTCGTTTGCATAGGACGTGTGGGTCAGAGCTCTTTTGAGAAGCTCGGTGTTTTTGAATTTATAACCTATTCTTTCCTGAAGAGTCAAAAAATCGTTCATATTTTTTCAGCCTCCTTTCTCATATATTCCATACTGCGCTGTGCAAGCTTTTCGTATCTTAAAGTTTTATCTCTTATTTTTGTTTCAAGCGGCGGCAGAACGCCGAAATTTGCACCCATAGGCTGAAAATCTTTGACCGCCGGGTCGCTTATATATCTGCTGAGTGCGCCTATCATGGTAAAATCGGGCAGAATGAGAGTCGGCTCATTTTTAAGAAGCCTTGACATATTTATACCTGCCATTATTCCCGAAGAAGCGGACTCCATATATCCTTCAACGCCGGTTATCTGACCTGCAAAAAACAGATTTCTGCGCTCTCTGAATGAAAAATCGCCGTCAAGACAGGTCGGGGAATTGATAAACGTGTTTCTGTGCATTACTCCGTAGCGCATGAACTCAGCGTTTCTGAGAGCCGGAATCATTGAAAAAACTCGCTTCTGCTCGCTGAATTTAAGATTTGTCTGGAATCCGACGAGGTTATACATAGTGCCTGCGGCATTCTCCTTGCGAAGCTGAAGCGCCGCCCAGGGGCGATGCCCCGTTTTCGGGTCTCGCAGACCTACAGGCTTCATCGGGCCGAATCTCATAGTGTCCGCTCCTCGTGACGCCATAACCTCGATCGGCATACAGCCTTCGTAAACGCCTTTCTTTTTATCAAACGAATGAAGCTCGGCAGACTGCGCTTCAACAAGAGCCGCATAAAAAGCTTCGTACTCCTCTTTGTTCATCGGGCAGTTGATATAATCGTCATCGCCGCCTCTGTCGTATCTTGACTGGGTAAAAGCGCAGTTCATATCAATGCTCTCAGCCGAAACTATCGGC
>CADAMY010000209.1 GCA_902789095.1 Oscillospiraceae bacterium
GAAGGTGCCGACTATTTCGTTCAGAAATATCTTGATGAGGTCATCAATCATCTCTCCGCGGTTGATAATTGCGAAGTCGAACTTTCCCTTGAGGTGAGCGCAAAAGCAGCCGATGGTTTCCCGCAGGGAACGGTTAGAACGGTGTCAGAGAATTGTAGGACGCTGAAGGTGGATGATTTTGGGTTTGGGAAATAAATAATATTGTCGATTCAGTAATATAAAAAAATGAGGAATCAATAATGCCGATAAGTAATCCTAATAATATAGTGTTTTCAAATAAATGTAACAACGTTCTAATTTGAGTATTAATTGCTGTTGGATTGTTCTCTGGATCATTAACATTAATTGATGCATTGTCTGCTTCATCATCAACCATTAGCATTGATGTTTCAATATATTGATGTCCTTCTTTTCAAATCCGGGAAGATCAGCTTTGAAAAGATAATGGTCGCCTTCGTCTGTTATGTCTGTTTTGAATTCTGCAAGTGCGGAATGAGCAAACATCCTGTCAAACGGTGTGCCGAAAAAGTTTTTCTCAAATTCTTCCATCTCACGGAAGGGATTGTAATTATAAAGATGATTATTATTTCTGCGGGAAAGTTCAAACATAAAGATACCTCCAAATCAAAATTATAATGATACTGTTGATTTTTTAGCTTTCATCCGATTAAGTTTTTTAATCGGATCGTTTTTATTAATGCAACTCATCGGATTCATCTCTTTTCGTTATCTATTGTTCATTATTCCCTTGAACACTTATTAACATACACCGCAAAATCGTATATTATGTTATGAAAATGTGAACAATTTGTGAATTTTAGCACTCTAAAGCTCGGAGTGCTAAAATATATGTAAAACGATTTTTAGGTAATTATATAATTCTTTATATCGTTTATTTCTTTTTTTTATTGAAAATCATTAACAAAAGTATTATAATTATACAAATAAAACAGAAGCAATTATTCGCAGATAAGGAGAATTTGCATGAAAAAGTTGAAACGATTTTTATCCCTGCTTCTTGTGGTGACATTGCTCCTGCCCACGCTTGCCGCGTGCGGTAACGCATCAAACAAGAGCGTCATCACCGCAACCGCTGTAAAGTATTCCAAAAGCGGTAAGTATACGACAACCGTTAAATCCAAAAAGGTGGATTTGTCCGGCATCAATGCAGACAACATTGAAGTCAGATATATGGATCCGTCTGCGGATAGCTCGATTCCTGTGGTTTCTCAGGAGAATGAAAATCAAACAACTGAAGAATACTCGGAACAGGCAGTTATCAGCAATATAGATGATTTATATCCTTTGACTGCAAAGGTTGAAGGGGTGGAGTCAGGCAAGGGTAAAGCGTATGATATTACCTTTACTGACGAATCTGCCGCTGAGTTTGCTGCGAATAATTATGTGATTAATTTTAAAGACCTTGGACACTTAGCTGATGTTGCGGTTGAATTACCTGAAATCACTCTTACTCCTGATATTGAATTTGTTACGCCTGCCGACCACGAAATCAAACTTACGCTTACGCTTGCAGGCAGCACTTTTGAGGACGGTATCACCGAGAAGGATATTATCCTCAGCAACGCATTTAAAGGAATGGAGCAAAAGGTCGTATCTTCTTCAGAAAATAACCTTACTCTGCAGCTTTCGGGCGACCTTTCAAAAAATGACGCCGGAGCATATCAGTGGGGAACAGTCAACGTAGCTCGTTCCGCAATCAAGGATGCTTATTCGACAGTTTCGGCAAAAGTTGAGGTAAAGCTCGATTATTCCGGTCTTGACGCATCATCGCTGAAGCTGAGCGGTGATAGAATCAGCGCAGACCTGAAGGTTTACGGCTCGGCAGATGTCAACAGCCTTACAAAGGATAATGTAAAGGTTGAAGGCGCAGTAGTTGAAACGGCGGAGAAAAAAGACGATAATACGGTTGCTCTTACCATTTCTGCTGACAATGTGAAAAGCGTTAATGATTTTGTTGACGCAGTATCGGGCAAGAAACTGACAGTTGACAGTTATGAAACTGAAATTGCTCTTTCTCAGTCTAAATTTTATCCGGTATTTGATTATGTTGAAGAGGACGGAAAAAATCTGAAGCTGACGCTCAAGCTTATATGCTTCTACGGCTCTTTTGACAAAAATATCAGCACAAAGGATTTCAGCTTCTCGGATGAACTCAAGGATGCAAAAGCTGAATCTGTTAAAGTTGATGAGGACGGAATCGCAGAACTCATCATTACCGTGCCTGCAAACGGGCAGACAGCCGATAAGCTTTCAATTAACGGCACGCTTACCGTTGCTGCCGGTGCGCTTGTAAACGCATGGGGCGAAAAAACTGCAAACGAATGCTCCTATACCCGTGATTATTCCAACGAATCGCTCGGCAAGGACGTTTCGCTTAATACCGATACGCTTCTCGAAATTCAGAAATATACAAGAGGCAAAAACACTCTCTTTGGTCAGCTCTTCTATTGGGGAAAATTCGGCGGTCAGGTTTTCTCCATCGCCAAAACCGTTTTGGAGATAACGGGAGTTATTAAATCTGAGCATACACAGGTAATGGAGCAGCTCGCTGCGCTTGATAAGAAACTTGATGTGGTGATTGATAATCAGGTTAAGATTATCGGCATGCTTGACGATTTGGCAAAAGAGCTGAAGTTTGCTGAAAACGACCAATATAAAGATGATATTGATACATTGCAGCATTATGCCCATAATATGGAGATGACACTTGAAAATGCGGCTCTCGATATGGCTCTTGAAAAAGCTGTGAAGAATGGCGAGCTTGAGAGCATGCCGAGCTTTGCAGGGCTTGATGATGAAGAGCTTGAAAAAACCATGGACGAGTATAAGAAAAAATATCTGCCGGATGTATCGGATTTTACTGCTGAAGAAGCTTATGCATACAGCGACAGCGTGGTTGATTACATAATAGAACATTCTGCTGAAAAGAAAAACAGATTGTATGCAAGCTATGAGGCAAATTATGACCATATGTACGAAGCGCTTATTGCTGTTGCTAAAAAGATAAACCGAACAGACGGAACAAACCCGTTTACGCGCTATAATGAGCTTTGTGCGAAAAAGTATAATTTTGATTCTCAGTGCTATGATTTCCGCTGTGCACAGCGTGAGACTGCGCTGTTGCTTATGGGCAAGGGTATGGCAATAGTTGCGGCAATGGAAAAAGGCTTCACCTATCCGAATGTTGCTAATTTCAAAAGTGCAAAAGAAGTTGTATCCGCAGCGGCAGAACGAATTGATAATGAATTTACGCTCAATCTCGGCTATCCCGCAAGTCAAATCAAAGCTTTCCCGCGCAAA
>CADAMY010000210.1:0-2332 GCA_902789095.1 Oscillospiraceae bacterium
GTGATTCTCAGCTCCGGGTCTTCAATACCTGCAAAAGCTATTCTGTCATAACCTATATAAACCTTCGGCTTTGCATGATACAATTTCTGAAACCATTGTATTTCGCTGCCGATCTGGCTGTCGCAGCAGTCCGTATTTTTGCCGCTGAGATAATCTTCAACCTTGTCTGCCGTCATATCTATTCGTCTTTTGTAAACTACGCCGTCAAACTTCTTTTTTATCTCGACAAAAACTTTTCCCTGCTTTTCGGGAACTCCGTAGCTCCTGACTCTCAGCTTTTCTTTATATACAGGCTTTTCAAGCGATGCTCTTATAAGCTTCCAGTCGTCAGTATCGTAATATATATTACATAATGAATACTTGCCGTAAACGTCGCTGACCGTATAATCCTTTATATAATCAATAAAGATTTCCTGCTGCTGAGGAGTGAGGAAAAACTTCTTTTCATATCTTTCAAAACTAAACTTTGTGTTAGCCGTCATTGCGGTCACCTCCCTGTCGTTTGACCACATTATATACGGGCAACCTAAATTCAACCTAAAAGAAAATTAAATTTTTTCTTTAAGTTCCTTTTAAGTTGGCGTATTAGACTTACAGGCAAAGGAGGCAATGAATTATGAAAAACTTACACAGATTCATTTCAGTCATTTTATCAGTTATATTAGTTTGCTGCATTTTTTCTTCATGCGGCAAAAAGGCAGAATCAGACACTCAGGAAATATCGGTTTCAGACGTAAATGTTGAAACGCCTGAAATTGAAAACGCAGTAAAAATCGTTTTTTCGGGCGAATCGGCTCAGATCACCGGCAGCGGCGCAAAATCAGATAAAGGCACGGTGACTATAACGTCCGGCGGCACATACGCTCTGAGCGGCAGCACCGACAACGGAAGAGTAATAGTAAACGCTCCCGATGAAGAAGTTACGATAGTCCTTTGCGGAGTAAACATCACAAGCGCCGAGAGCAGCGCAATATACATTTATAAGTCAAAGAACACAACAATTTACGTTTATGAAGGTACGGAAAACACTCTTACCGATGCAGAAAAATATAGTTACTCTGACGAGTTTTCTTCAGCGGAAGAGGAAGAGCCGAATGCCTGCGTATATTCAAAATCAGACCTGATAATCACAGGCGAAGGCAAGCTCACGGTAAACGCAAACTATGACAACGGCATCACAGGCAAAGACACTCTTGCGATAGACGGCGCTGATATTACTCTTACCGCCGCAGACAACGGAATAAACGGCAAGGATTACCTTTCGATCAGCAATTCAACCCTTACGGTAAAAAGCGGCGGCGACGCCATAAGATCAACAAATGATACGGACATTTCGCTCGGCTACATCACGGCGGCTTCATCAACGCTTACGCTCAATGCAGGCGAAGACGGAATCCAGGCAGAAACAAAGATTTCGCTCAAAGACGTAACGGCAAAGATTCAGTCCGGCGGCGGATATGAGCAGAAAGCTTCGGCAGAAACAAGCTCAAAGGGCATAAAAGCAGGCTCGGATATAACCATCAGCGGCTCGACGCTGACGCTCAACTCATCAGACGATGCAATACATTCAAATTCTAACGTCACGGTTGACAGCGGAACGATTACGATTTACACAGGCGACGACGGTATTCACGCCGACGAAAACCTTAAAATCAGCGGCGGAACAATAACCGTAAAGAGCAGCTACGAAGGACTTGAAGCAAACACGATAGACATTACGGGCGGTACGATAGACATCACTTCAACAGACGACGGAATGAACGCCGCAGGCGGCAACGACCAGAGCGGATTCGGCGGAATGATGCAGGACAATTTCGGCTCATCAGATTCGGCAGCCTTAAGCATTTCAGGCGGCAAAATCACAGTAACGTGCGAGGGCGACGGTCTTGATTCAAACGGCAAACTGCTGATTTCGGGCGGCGAAATATATGTAAACGGCCCGACGTCAAACGGCAACGGCGCTCTTGATTACGGCAGCGAAGCCACCATTACGGGCGGTACGATAGTTGCGGCAGGCTCCAGCGGAATGGCGGTAAACTTCGGCAGCAATTCGACACAGGGCAGCATTCTTCTAAATTATCAGTCGTCTTCAAAAGATACAATTAAAGTTACCGATTCCGACGGTAATACGATTATTGAATATACGCCGACAAAGAGCTACAACAGCGTAGTAGTAAGCTCGCCGAAGCTCACAAAAGGCGGCACTTACAAAGTTACAGCCGGCGGCGAAACCCAGTCAATAACTCTTGACAGCCTGATTTACGGCGAATCAAACGGAATGGGAATGGGCGGCGGAATGCGCGGCGGCAATATGGGCGGCATGAACGGCTCT
>CADAMY010000210.1:2339-5655 GCA_902789095.1 Oscillospiraceae bacterium
TCAATAACTCTTGACAGCCTGATTTACGGCGAATCAAACGGAATGGGAATGGGCGGCGGAATGCGCGGCGGCAATATGGGCGGCATGAACGGCTCTCAGGCTCCTGATTTCGGTTCAGGCAATCAAGGCGGAATGAGAGGTTCAAGGTCAGCAGGCGGCACGTCAGCAGAAAGCGAAACCGATAATTCAGAATCTTCATATATGATATAACGCAAAAAATCGGGGCTGTGAAATTCACAGCTCCGATAATCTTTTTATAATAAAATTACTGATTCATTTTACTCTGGGCAAGCTCTTCAAGATACTCGTCGTAAGTGATCTCTTTATCGTAGAAGCTGCCGGTCGTAACGTCGATGATTCTTGTTGCGATCGTCTGAACGAACTGATGGTCGTGCGACGTAAACAGTACGGTTTCCGGAAATTTGATGATTCCGTTATTGAGCGAGGCAATCGACTCAAGGTCGAGATGGTTTGTCGGCTCGTCAAAAATCAGCACGTTTGCGCCTGAAAGCATCATTTTGCAAAGCATACAGCGCACTCTTTCGCCGCCGGATAAAACCTTGGCTTTTTTAGTCGCTTCTTCGCCGGAGAACATCATTCTGCCGAGCCATCCTCTTACGTCAGATTCAAATACAAGATCGGAATATCTTCTTATCCAGTCGATCAGCGAATCCTCGACTCCGTCAAAAAATTCCGAATTATCGCTCGGAAAATATGCCTGCGAGGTTGTAACTCCCCACTTGAATTCGCCCTCGTCAGGCTCGATCTCTCCTACAAGGATCCTGAAAAGCGTTGTTTTTGCAAGACTGTCCGTTCCGACAAAAGCCACCTTTTCACGAGGCTTTATAGTAAAGCTTACGTTATCAAGCACTTTTCTTTCACCAATGGTCTTGGATATTCCGCTGACTGTGAGCAGGTCGTTGCCTACCTCTCTGTCCGGCTTGAAATCAACAAACGGGAATCTCCTTGAAGAAACAGGCATATCCTCAATCACAAGATTGTCAAGCAGCTTTTTGCGGCTCGTCGCCTGCTTGGATTTTGACGCGTTAGCGCTGAATCGGGCAATAAATTCCTGAAGCTCTTTTTTCTTGGCTTCAGCTTTTTTATTCTGCTCACGAAGCTGGCGCTGAGCCATCTGAGTATATTCGTACCAGAAATCGTAGTTGCCGACGTACATCGTGATCTTGCCGTAGTCAATATCGACTATATGCGTGCAGACTTTATTTAAGAAGTGTCTGTCATGCGAAACAACTATTACCGTGCTGTCGAGCTCTATGAGAAATTCTTCAAGCCAGTTTATCGCTTCAACGTCAAGATGGTTTGTAGGCTCGTCCATAAGCAAAATCTGCGGATTGCCGAAAAGAGCCTGAGCCAGAAGCACCTTTACCTTCATAGCGTCAGTCAGCTCGTTCATATAAAGATAATGATATTCGTTGGTAACTCCGAGTCCGTTAAGAAGGATTTCTGCGTCGCTTTCGGCGCTGTAACCGCCCATTTCCGCAAATTCATCCTCAATTTCGCAAACTCTGATGCCTTCCTCTTCGGTGAGGTCGGTTTTGGAATACAGCTCGTCACGCTCGTCCATTATATTGCAAAGCTCCATATTGCCCATAAGGACAGTACGGATGACCGTATATTCGTCAAATTCAAAATGGTTCTGTTTTAAAACAGATAATCTTTCCCCCGGGGTGTATATAACTTCACCCTTATTCGGCTCGATTTCGCCGGATAATATTTTTAAGAACGTTGATTTGCCTGCGCCGTTTGCGCCAATAAGACCGTAGCAGTTGCCTTTTGTGAACGTCATATCAACGTTTTTAAAAAGCTCCCTGCCGCCGTACTGCAAACCGACATTTACCGTACTTATCATTGTTTTCACCTTAATCTGATTTTAATTGAATTTATAATTCGCCGTATCCACCTTATCGCAGGCATAAAAAACCTGTATGAGCGGCAGTAAACGCCGTCAACGCTGTGTGTTTTTCCGTTCTTTTCAACGGAAACAAGCACGGCTATAACGTCCTCATCTTTAACGCCGTACTCTTTTACCCACTGGTTATCGCCGCGAAGAATATAGCCGTTTTCATCCCTGCCGATAATTCTGTGCAGGACGAACTGACCGTTTTTTCTTTTATAAAACGGCACGTCTCCCTTTTTCAGTTTTCCCTGATGTTTTCTGAGGGTTATTTTATCTTTCTTATCCCTGATAAAAGGCTCCATACTCGTGCCCGACGCGATTATGCTCACGTCGCCGCCGCCTGAAATGACTTCTTTTATCACGGATTCCATCTGACTCAGATGAATACTTTCACTCAACTATGCCTGCTCCTTTAAGTTTATTGATAAACTCTTCAACGTCCGGCGCAATTTTTTCTTCCTGTTCATTGCATTCAGCGGCAAGAGCTGATATGATTTCCTGCTTTTCTGCGCCTTTTTCAAGCATACGCCAGATAAACTCTGCCGTTTCATTTACGGTGATTATACCCTGAAAATCCATACCGGCGGTTGAAACAACAATGTTCATGCCGCCGACTTTTCTTAATTTATACTGAGGATTTATTTTCATAATTCCCTCCGCTCATTGTTCTGTAAGAAAGCTCAGCCGCTTCGGTCGAGATATTGCAGATAATATGATAAAACGGAACGCATTTTAAAATATCGTCGACTCTGTCGCACAGAAGATCCATTTTATCGTTTTCAGCCGGGCGGACAGTCTGATCAAAAAGAGGAGCCAGCGCCCTTTCGGCGCTCAATCGTTCGATTGAATTAGTCTCTCCCCTGCTGACAAAGCAGATCCCTTTTATAGGAAATCCTTTGTTGACGCTTATATCGTGCTTGCCGCTGAACGGAGTGCCGAAAGCGTAGTATATACCGTCAATCTTCCTCATAGCAGGTTTATCGTCATTTATGATTATCGCTTTATCTTCACCGAAAAGCTTCTGCCACTGCTGCGTATGAGTCGATTTACCCGTTCCGCTCGGGGCGGAAAACAGGTAAGCCTGAGAGTCAACGGCAACAGCCGAGGCATGGAGCATCATGCCCTGCTTTGAAAGCAGGGCTTTGTAAAACTGAGTGCCCATGCCCATGTATTCAAAAATATCGTCTGTTGAATTCGGACTGCGCTGTCTTTTAAGCTCAAAATATTCTTGAGTAAGACTCAGCCTGAATTCAGGTTGTGCATTGCCTGATACCCTGTATTTTTCGCTTCTTTCAAAAAGCAAAGGGTAATGGCAGTCATATTCAACGTTTATACCTGCTATATTATATACAGACAATGTAACACCTCTGAAAAAAATTTATATTCTTGCAACTCCGC
>CADAMY010000211.1 GCA_902789095.1 Oscillospiraceae bacterium
AATCGTTCCGGGGGCAGGTAAGGGGACTTATCTGCCCTCAGGATGATAAATTATGATGCGCATCATCAAGCTATCCGCTGCGGATGGTTTGATGATATGTAGCAGTGTATCAAAAGATGTTACAAATTTTGAGGTGATGAAACAGTGCGAAAGTACATAGTCAAGAGGATACTGTTATCAATTGTGATACTGTTCTTCGTAGCGTTCATAATCTATGCGCTGATGCGCTGCCTGCCGATTTCATATGTTGAAGCGGTCGCAAGGCAGAAGTCTCAGCAGCCGGGTTCTAAGAGCTATGAAGAATGGATGGCTCAGCTGTCTTCAACGTACAATATGGATAAGGGTATTATTACCGGTTTCTTTGCATGGGTCGGAAATATGCTTAAGGGAAACTTCGGCGACAGCTGGCGCTGGACCGTTCCCGTACTTGATAAGTTCAATGATACTGTATGGCTATCATTTGTAATGGGTCTTATATCCTTCTTCTTTGAGCTTATAATTGCTATTCCGCTTGGTATTATTGCGGCTACAAAGCAGTATTCAAAAGCCGATTATACGATTTCCGTCATTGCGCTTGCGGGTATATCCCTGCCGACGTTTTTCTTTGCTTCTTTGCTCAAGTTAGTATTTTCGGTCAAATTAGGCTGGTTTGAGCTTTACGGACTTGTCGGCAGAAATTATGAACAGCTTTCCGCTGCGGGTCAGTTTCTTGACAAAGCTCATCATCTCGTTCTTCCGATAATTACTCTCGTTGTTGTCAGCATGGGTTCTCTTATGCGTTTCACAAGAACAAATATGCTTGAAGTTCTCAACGCTGATTACATCAGAACAGCAAGAGCAAAAGGTTTATCAGAGCGCAGGGTAATTTATCATCACGCGTTCAGAAATACTCTTATTCCTATCGTTACCATAGTAGGCGGTTCGTTACCGGGACTTTTTGCCGGCGCACTTATTACAGAAACTCTGTATTCACTTCCCGGAATCGGTTTTACTTCATACGAATCAATGGTTGCAGGCGATATTCCGTTCTCAATGTTCTATCTTGTCTTTATGGCTGTGCTTACGTTACTCGGCAACCTTATTTCCGATATTCTCTATGCGGTTGTTGACCCGAGAGTCAGAATTTCGTAAGGAGGCGGTAATATGAGTGATAACAATAAAGACAATACTAAAAAAGAATCATATTCCCTCAATGACGACAGACGAGTTAAAGTTCTGTCCCCGGGTATGCTTGTTGCCAAAAGATTTTTCAGAAACAGACTTGCCGTTACGGGTCTTATAATTCTTCTTATTATGTTTATCTTTTCATTCGTCGGCGGTATCGTGTCGCCCTACGGACAGGATGAACAGTTTTACAGAGTCGACGTTCAGGCAAAGGATTATGCCGCGGTAACATTCAATAAGGACTTCCGCTTTACCGTTAATGATCCCGACTTATTCAAAGGTGTTGTTCAGGCTCAGTCGCTTCTAAGTTTCATGAAGGGCGAAACCAATTACAGATATAACGGAACAAATTACAGAATCAATAAAATCAGCGACAATCTTTATACCGTTGAGCAGGGCGGTAAAATGATCGGTCTTGCAAGCAAAGAAATCGTCAGCTCTTCGGCTTCAAACGATTCTTTTCCGTTTGATTTTACTCTTCAGGCGCTGACGGCAAGAGCTGAAAATTCATCATCCTTTACTTCTGAAGGCAAGACTTATACGATTGACCCCGACGGCATCGTTTTTGATGCTGATTCCAAAGAGATCGCTTACGTCAGCCAGTATGTAGTACGTTCTGTTAAAGACAATATTTTCTTTACCCGTGAATTTAAAAATGAACTTATTGCGGCAGTGGAAAAAGGCGAGAAGTCATTCCCTTATAAAACCGAAGACGGCAAAGACGCAGAATATCTGATTTCCTACGACGCTCAGAAAAGTATGTGGAACGTAAAGCAGGAAATTGACACTACTATATTTGATACATATTCAGAGCCGTCAGGCAAGCATTGGCTCGGTACCGATAAAAACGGTATGGATATGCTTACCCGTCTTATGTATGGCGGCAGAGTTTCACTTATGATCGGCTTTATAGTCGTTGTAATTGAAACCGTTATCGGCGTTATTCTCGGCGGTATTTCCGGTTATTTCGGCGGCTGGATAGATAATCTTATAATGAGAGTTGTTGATATTTTCTACTGTATTCCGTCAATGCCTATCATTATTATTATCGGTGCAGCGATGGATGCGGCAAGCGTTCCTTCAAAAACTCGAATGCTGTATCTTATGCTGATACTCGGATTCCTCGGCTGGCCGAGCATTGCCCGACTTGTCAGAGGTCAGATACTTTCGCTTCGTGAGCAGGAGTTTATGACCGCTGCGGAAGCCTGCGGAATCTCTATTCCGAGAAGGATTTTCAAGCACCTCATTCCCAACGTAATACCCCAGCTTATTGTTACCATGACTATGGGACTCGGCAGTACGATTATTACGGAAGCAACGCTTTCGTTCCTCGGACTCGGCGTTCGTTTCCCGTTTGCATCATGGGGCAATATCATCAACGACGTAAATAACGTTTATGTTCTGACTCACTACTGGTTCATCTGGATTCCCGCAGGAATTCTTCTTCTTGCAACCGTACTTGCCTTCAACATTGTCGGCGACGGATTAAGGGACGCATTTGACCCGAAGATGAAGAGATAAGGAGGAAAGATAAAATGGCAAATAAAAAAGAAGAAGGTTATCTTTCCGCTAAAGATTCGCGAAAAATTTCGCGTCAGAACAGAAAAATAACTAAAGAATACGAAAAGAAATATAAAAGAAAAAACGTAAGTGAGAGCGAATATATAACTCAAATGGAAAACCCTGCCAACGTACTTGAAATCAAGGATCTGCACACTTATTTCTTTACAGATATCGGTACGGCAAAAGCGGTTGACGGTGTTTCATTTGAAGTTCCGATCGGCAAGACAGTCGGCGTAGTAGGCGAGTCGGGCTGCGGAAAAAGCGTTACAAGTCTTTCGATTATGCAGCTTCTGCAGAGACCTCAGGGTCAGATAGTCAGCGGCAGCATCAAGCTTAATCTCGGCGATAAAGCTTATGAGATCACAAATACTCCTATTGAGGCTATGCAGGGCCTCAGAGGAAACTATATGTCGATGATTTTCCAGGAGCCGATGACGAGCCTTAATCCCGTTTTCAGAATCGGCGCTCAGATCGACGAGGTTATCGAGCTTCACGACGGCAAGGGCAAGACTAAAGAAGACGTTAAAAAGCGTTCGATAAATCTGCTTGAAATGGTTGGTATAGCTTACAAAATGTTCCCTCATGAGCTTTCGGGCGGTATGCGTCAGCGTGTTATGATCGCTATGGCTCTTGCCTGTAATCCGAAGCTGATTATTGCCGACGAGCCGACTACGGCGCTTGACGTTACGATTCAGGCGCAGATACTCGACCTGTTGAGAAATCTTAAAGATAAAATCAATTCTTCGATTATGATAATCACCCACGACCTCGGCGTTATTGCCGAAATGGCGGATTACGTTGTTGTAATGTATGCCGGCAGA
>CADAMY010000212.1 GCA_902789095.1 Oscillospiraceae bacterium
TGTATAAGTTGTTTCAAGCTTCGGTATGTATCTGCCTTCTATGAAATTACGAGGGCGGAATATCACTTCATCGTCGTATATTTCAATCATGATTCCGAGCCCGGGGGTACTGTAATCGCTGTCTTTGTTATAAAGTCCGACTGCCGGAACGCTGATACAGTGAATACCGCTGTGCTCTTCAAAGGTAAATTGGTTGAATCCTCTGTGAAGATGACCTGTTATCAGAAATACGTTTTTGTGCATTCCGAGTACAAATTCCAGCATATCGCTTTCTTTGCCTACGCTGCCGGCTTTAGTTCCCGGCATATCCCACGAATTCGGCAGATTATGGGTAAGCTTCAGCGGCTGATGAAGCATTACAAAAACAGGCTTGTTTTTACTGTCGTTCGCCGTGAGCTTTTTATCAAGCCATATCAGCTCTTCTTTGCTGAGCGTCGCTTCTTCAAATCTTCTTTTAACGGAGCCGAGAACAATGAACGTATAACCGTTTGCGTCGTATGAATACCACAGTCCCGGTACTTTAAGATTTTTGTTTACATCCGAGCAGAACTTGGCGAAATTTTTGAGAGTTGACGAGAATGCGCCGAATCTTATGTCGTGATTTCCCGTGACCGGAACGATATTATCGACCGTTTTAATCTTATTCAGCTTTTCCGATAACAGTCTGTATTCGTTCTCTTTTCCGTTGTTTGTAAGATCGCCCGCAAACGTAAGTACATCGATCCTGCTTTGAGCGAATTCCAGATCATCTAAACTTAAATAAGCGTTTTTTGTTTGTTCGGCAATTTTTTCCGATACGTGCAGATCGCTTAATACGGCGGCGTTAAGACGGCATTTGCTGCCGTCTTTTACCATTATCGGAGCATCGGGCGGATTTGTTTCAAAGCTTTCCGTACCGAGCAGAGCCTTTACTTCTTCATAGCTTTTCATAGTTCGTTACCTTGAAAGGATTATATCGGATATTCCTTTACCGCCGAAAAGCTTCAGCATTACTTCACATGCGACTTTAAGAACTTTTGTAAGAATGTTCAATATTATTGTTTTGAAGTCGTTCTTTTCGTTCTGAACGCCGTTTATCTGCTGAGTCACGGCTTCAAGTCTGTCGTATGCCGCATCAAAATCCTCTGTGCTCATATATGTAGAAAGATTCGCTTCGTTTGCCGCTTCAAGAGCTGAAACAAATTCCTGCTTTGTTTCTTCATCAAGAGCTGACGTGTCAAAGTCTTTCCACTCATTGTAAAGGTTTGTCATTTTTCCTGAATCCCTTGCAAAGTTGAACTGCGGATATCCGGGGTCTGAATAAATGTCTTTAAAGCTTTCGTCCCAGAGGATACGGCATGCAAGTCTTATAACTACATCGTTTGATGCGGTTGATTCGTGAGCCTGACCGTAGAAATAGAACGTATTTTCAGGCAGCAGACCTGCTGAAGCGTCAACCTTACGGAAAGAGTCGATGTGATTATGAGTCGGGTCTGTGCAGTATGTGTTTGCCTGAACATAAGTTTCGGGAAGCGTGTCATGAGACGATACGGTATATGCGCCAAGAGAGGTTGAATTTGTGTGAATAACTCCGTCTGCGTTTATTTTGTCCCATGAATCACAGATGCAGTAAAGATCGTAGTTGTAGTCAACAAGGTCAAAGAATTCAACGCCGTTTGCGATAGCTTCTTTGATATTGTCTTTGTGCGAGCACTGAGCGTTGTAATACCAGTCTGTTTCGTTCCTGATATATTCATCATCTTCGTCCATAAGGAATTTTTCACGCAGCACAGGGTATTCGCCTGAAGGAATGAGAGCCCATAATGCAGTTGAATATTCAAGATAATCTTCTGCAAGAGTGTCTGTCGCTTTATCAAGAATATTGTTGAGGTCGGCATTGGGGAAGAGTCTGAGAAGCAGGTTTACAAGGTAGCCTGTCGGTTTTTCTTCACCGAGGAGCTTCGGAATCATATAGCCGTAAAGAGCCTCCGGGTCGTCAATTATACCGTTGTGATATATATCGCCGAGAATCGCTGTTCCGTCTGCGGCGGGAACTATCATAACAACTCTGTGAACATCTTCGGATATATTGCGGCCTTTGTCTTTATAAAGCTGCATAAGAGCGTTGAAAATCGAACCTCCCTGCGAAATAGGAGCGAGGTTTACTTTATCTGAGCCTGTTTCTTCCTTAGCGATCTGGATAAGATTATAAAGCCCCTCAGCGAGTTTTTTGATACTGCTTAATGAAACGTATGAGTAAAAATAAAGGTGATCAAGACCTGCTTTTTCAACGTATGCGTTAAGCGGAATTGCGTTGAGAGCAAACTTTCTGTCATATTCCGAAAGATTGGAAAGAGCTGTGTTGTACTCGATCGCTTTTACGTTGTATATAAAATTGCCATGGTTGTCGCTTCTGCTTTTTTCCATAAGAGTTTCGCCGAGAACGTGAGCAATGGCTTCGGCAGCCTTTTCTTCTTTATCCTGCTGAGTAATAAGAAGTCTGGAAACAGGTATAAGAGCTTCCTCAAGTCCGTTCATGATTATGTCTTCGGTAGTGTCAAGGAAGAACGGACGCTCATAAGGTGTACCGTCGGATCTGAGCATCTCATTGCCGTCATCGTCATAAAGATGGATGTCGCACTGAAATACACCCGGTATTACGATTGACGGGTAATATTTTTCTTTTTCAGCCTGTACGGCGCTTGCAAAAGGCGAAAGAACGCATAAAAGCATAACAGCGCTCATCACAGCCGAAATGATTTTTTTACTTAAGGATCTCATTGGAAAAACCTCCTGAAACGTTTATGAAATTATTATAATATTTTTTAATAATCAGGTCAATATAAATTTGCATTTTATGAAAGTTCAAAATCAATTTTTATCGGAAAATGATCGCTCGGATATACTCCGTCATACGTTGTATTGATAATGTGATAATCTTTTATATCAATGCCTGTTTTTGAAATCATAAAATAATCTATGTTTTCCCGCTCAAGCTCTTTGCCGAAATTCTGATATGTGGCGGATTTATCGGGATTTGACGTGCGGTACTTTGCGTCGTCAAAAATTTCGATTGCCGCTTTATATGTCTGTGAATCTTCCTCAGCGTTGAAGTCGCCCATTATGATGCTCGGCAGAGAGCCGAATTGTTTTATCTTATTAAGTACGACGTTTATGCCGTTTATTCTCGCTTCGTCGCTTATATGGTCAAGGTGCGTGTTGAATACAACGAGCTGACTGCCGTCTGAAATCTGTCTGAGTTTTACGTAAGAGCATATTCTGTAGCATGCGGCGCCCCAGTCC
>CADAMY010000213.1 GCA_902789095.1 Oscillospiraceae bacterium
AGATTTTACATCAAAAAACATAAAAAAAATTGCCGGATATATCGAATCCGGATGCAAGGAAGAATTTGTTGAAAATATAGGGATAGAATGCGAACACATAATTGTTGACAAAGATAATAACGCTGTTTCTTTTTACGGCGAAAACGGTGTTGAAGCTATTCTCGGCGAGCTTCGGAACATCTATCCTCACGCTGTTTACAGCGGCGGTCACCTTGTAGGACTTGATAACGAAACGGTTTTCATTACGCTTGAGCCGGGCGCTCAGTTTGAATCAAGCATTAAGGCAAACGATGACCTCGATGTAATCAAAAAAGAATACGCAAACTTTTTATTCAATCTTAAATCCGTCACGGACAAATACGGCTATAAAGTTCTCACCTGCGGTTATCAGCCTCGTACAAAGGCGCAGGATATAGCGATAATACCTAAAACGAGATATGACCTGATGAACAAATACTTTGCTTTAAAAGACACTAAAGCTCTGCGTATGATGAGGGCGAGCGCTTCAGCCCAGATAAGCCTTGACTTTTATGATGAGGAAGATTTCAAAAGAAAATACAGAGCGGCGTATGCGATAATGCCGATTCTTTATCTGATAACCGACAACACCGAGTTTTTTGAAGGCGAAAGATTCACGGATTACTCCGCAAGAGCAAAAATGTGGAGAGACGTTGACAACAGCCGATGCTGTATTCCCGATATTTCGTTTGACGATATTTCTTTTGAAAAATACGCCGAGTGGATATACACAAGAGAGCCGATATTTATATATAAAAACGGCGAAGAAGTTTACTGCGGCAATAAAACCGCAAAGGAAATCTATGCAGAGCATGAGCTGACGCAGGAAGAAATAGTTCATCTGCTTTCGATGGTTTTCCCTGATATCAGAGTAAAAAAATTCCTTGAAATCAGACCTGCCGACTGTATGCCGAAAGATTATCTTTTAGCTTATGCCGCATTTATCAAAGGCATATTCTATAACGATTCTGCGCTGATAATGATTGAAAACATATTTGATTTTATGACGCCGCAGGATATAGAAGCGGGGCTTGACAATATTCGCCGTGAAGGTTTTGAAGCGGAATACTATAATTTCCCCGTCAAAGATATTATCTCGCTGCTGTTTGAATTGAGCGAAAGCGGACTGAGCAAGCGTGAAATAAAAATACTTGAACCGCTTAAAAACTCGGCTCGTTCTTCAAAAACAGTAAGAGAAGCTTCGGCTGAACTGATAAAGCAATAAAAAATACCGGAATCAATCATCTGTAAATCAGTTGTTGATTCCGGTTTTGATTTTTGTTTGATTTTATTCTTCCTCAGGCATTTCCCAGTTGTGCCATACATCCTGAACGTCGTCGTTATCCTCAAACATTTCAAGCATTCTTGACATATTCTTTATGTCGTCTTCATTAGTAAGCTTCGTATATGTTGAGGGAATATACTCTACCTCGCTTGAAAGGAATTTGTAACCCTTCGCTTCAAGATCGTCACGGATGGCGCTGAGGTCGTTCGGCTCTGTGCGAATATCAAAGATGCCGTCGTCAGTCAGGAAATCCGATGCGCCTGCTTCAAGAGCATCTTCCATAAGCTTTTCTTCATCAATGCCCTCTGCCTCTATCGTGATGACGCCCTGACGGGTGAACATAAACGAAACGCAGCCGCTCTGGCCCATATTGCCGCCGAATTTATCAAAGTAATGGCGAAGGTCGCCTGCCGTTCTGTTTCTGTTGTCGGTAAGCGTTTCAACAATTACGGCAACGCCTGAAGGACCGTAGCCTTCATACATGATCTCTTCATAATTGTCGGCATTTCCCTCGCCTGCCGCTTTTTTGATAATTCTTTCAATATTATCGTTGGGAACGTTATTGGACTTAGCTTTAGCTATAACGTCTTTAAGCTTGGTATTTACCGAAGGGTCAGGACCGCCCTCTTTAACTGCGACTGAAATCTCTCTGCCGATTTTTGTAAAAATCTTGGCTCGCTGATTATCAGTCTTTTCTTTTTTGCGTTTGATTGTACTCCATTTTGAATGTCCAGACATAAATATCACCGTTCATAATAATTTGATAATTTATTATACTACATACAGATTAACCGTGTCAAGCCTGAGTTATCTCAAAGAATACAACCGCATTCGGATCAAGCTTTTGTTTAAGAGTAAGCTTCCCGTCAACGACCTGCATTTCCTGCTCAACCGGTACGAGCTTTGAACATTCCTTATATTTATCGTAAAGCTCGTTAAAGTAAATATCCCTTGCCGCAGGATCTGTGAGCGTTATA
The DNA here is from genome assembly GCA_902789095.1 of Oscillospiraceae bacterium. Taxonomy (GTDB): domain Bacteria; phylum Bacillota; class Clostridia; order Oscillospirales; family Acutalibacteraceae; genus CAG-488. The sequence continues at coordinate 2,281 of CADAMY010000213.1, forward strand.
GGACTGTCTATTGCAGGATCATCCGGCGACCAGCTGAATGCGCTGTCTTCAATGCCGTAAGTTTTTCTGTCTTCGATCCATTCGTCAAAGTAGTTGCAGTCGTCGTCAATCACATACGACGTAACCTTTACGGTCTTGCCGTCAAGCTGAGGAACTTTCACGTCAAATTCAAGCTCAGCGTTACGCTTATATTTCAGTTTGTTTCTGAAATTATATCCCATTATGTGAAGTGTGTTGTCTTCTTCATTAAATGCGCTTACGGCAGAAATTTCCGCTCCCCAATGTACGCCTTTACGTGTTTTTTTGCTCACGGCAAGACATGAACCTGCAAACTTAGCGGCATTTTTTGCTACGTGATAGCTCACGGTCGGATTCCCGTCAAGAAGTCCGTTTGACAAAAATCCCCATGATGAGAAATAATCAAGTCCGCTCTCAAAGCCCTGTTTTATAAGCCTTGCGTCATACGCCGCCTGGTAAGTGTAGCCGACGATTCTCTGATTCAATTCTGCGCCGACGCTGCCTGAATTGACTCCGCTGAGAATCCTTCCTTCGTCAACGCCGTAAATAAGGTTGTCAAGTCCGACACTTTCTGCTGTATTTTTAAGATAAGAAATCGTTTCCGGCAAGTTGTATCCTTTCGTAAATTTGCCGGGCTCACTGTCGTAAAACGACGCTGAAAGATAACAGATTCTCGTTCCTTTTTTGCCTGTTTTATAGTTTGTGCCTTCGGCGCAGTGCCTGATAAAAATTGCTTCGTCCCACATTCCTTCGGTCACGCTCATGGAATGTGCGCCTACGAAAACATTTTCTCCTATTGCATCCTGAAGCGCCGCTACGGTATAGTCATACAGCTTGCAGTAAGCCTCGGCGGTTTTCTGAGGATCCTCGTCTTTCGTTCTAAACCAGTCGTAATTTTCGTATTCGGTCATAACTCCGAATCTCCAGGACAAAACCTCGTCCCTGCCGAATTCTTCAACAAGAGCGTCAGCTATATCGTGG
>CADAMY010000214.1 GCA_902789095.1 Oscillospiraceae bacterium
AATACCGCTTCGTCAGCCGCAACGTTCATCTGCGAAACTCCCTTGATTTCTCCATCGCTCTTATAGCAGGTATCCCAGAAAGCGTGATGACCTATGTAATTAACGGAAGACGGGATAAACATATAAGTAAGCTCCTGATTATATGAAAAAGCGTCGGAGCCTATGTACTCAAGACCATCGGGCAAAGACGGATAAATACCGCCGAGAGAGGCTGCTGTGACTGCTCCGGTTTCGGCAGATCCGCCTGATTTATAAGAGTAAATATTTTTAAGCGCAGTACAGCGGAAAACTGCGAGCGTTTCAATTTTCTCTAATCCTTCGGGCAGGTAGAGGTCTGTAATATCTGCATAATTTAAAGCCATCTGTTTGATTACTTTTACTGTTGAAGGAATAACGTATGTGCGTACGTCTTCATTATATTTCTTCAAAAATGCTTCATCGTAAGATGCGTTTGTTCCTATAAGCTTTTCAACGGGATTCTCGTTGTTGTCGGCTTCAAAGTCGTAACCGTGTTCACGGCGAAGATATTTGTCGTGGTCAATCGGGTAGCATATAAGCTCGGTAACGTCTTTGTTGTAAAGTACGCCGTCAATATCACAGTAATACGGATTTTTTTTGTCAACGTAAATATTCTCAAGCGCGCGGCATGTGTAGAATGAATTGCTCTCAAGCTGTCTTACGTCAGCGCCGATTTTTATCTGCGTTATCATTTCGTCGCAGTTGAATGCGTATTCCCTGATCTGCGTTACGGGCTTCGTCTTTTCATCGTCAGCGTAATCAATTACAAGCTCTTTGACGTTGCCGGGATTTGAAAATTTTTCAAGCTGATAAGTGCCGTCTTTCAGTTCAAGATAATCAAACGTTTTACTGTGTATAGCCTGAATGCTCAGAAAAACGGAAAGCCCTATTGCGATCAGCAGAGATACAATTATGATGGTTTTCTTCACAGCGGCGTTTGCAACGGGCTTGCCTATCCTCGGCGCTGACAGACCCTCGATCTGATAAGTCCATATTTCTTCTTCGGGAATATCAAGAGTATATTCCGGAGCGGTTTTGGCAAATTCTTCGGCTTCTTTTGAAAGGAAGTCGTCGGATTTGGCGTTAGCTTTTTTGTTATGCTTTTTCATTGAGCATTCACCTCCGCATCCTCGTGAACTTCGGCTTCTGCCGTTTCTGTTTCGTCTTTCATCTGACTGCGTGTTACGTCTTCACGCCTGCGGAGAACTTCGATAACCTTGAACTGCTTTTCATCGGTATAATCCCAAAAGAAGTAGGGAATTGTCATTAGTATATAACCGATAATGTCAATGATGATCGGAATGACTATAATCTTTATCCTCGCCGAGTCAACAAAAAGGATGTCCCAGTTATTGTTGAAGCCGTATTTGAGCAGCAGAAGCGGTATTATAAGACCTACAAAAGTTGTAACCGGTCCCGTAAACCAGCCGAAAACGCCTGTGAAATTTTCAAGTCTTTCGCCTGAAAGGTACATCTGATAGTCGCTGATACGAACGTTCATATCGTGCATAGCGGTTGTCGGCACGGTCTTGAACATTTCCATAAAGAAAAGAACGATTACGCATATCGTTCCGCAAAGAACAAGACGGTCTCCGCAGAGCATCAGCGCCGCTACTATTACGGAATAGCCGATTGCTCTTGAAAGCTGATAAAAAATAACTATGTGCTTGAATTTGAACCGCTTGAGAAAATAAGGCGAGAAAAAGTCGGGCGGCGTACCTGCGAATGAAACAAGCGTGACGATAAGACTGTACGCCAGTCCGCTCAGGCGGAACGTGTAAAGATAAAGAACTGTTGTGAATGCGAGCATTCCGTTGCCAAGAGAATCAAGCAGGTTTACGATTGTGTTTATCCATTGATACTTATTGCCCATTACGCCGAACATACCGTCCCAGAAATTGATCTGCACTTTCTTTTCAAGCGGCGGCTGAGGAATACGCTCTTTTACCCTGTCGGCAAATATCATCGTAAGAGCCGCAAAAACTATGAAGGCAATCGGTATAATGTATTTGAAAAGATTTATGTCTGCCCATTCATAGCGAAGCATACCTATTATCACGGGCAGGAAAATAGAAAAGATCGAGTGAAGCAGGTGCGAGAGCTTAATAGGGTATGAACGGACAAGTATTCGCTCACGAACGTTCGGGCTGATATTCTTTGCGACGATTTCAAGATTCGTATCAAATTTAAAAATATTAAATATCGAAAACAGAAGATTTGCAATCCATACGCGCGACACAACGTCGCTGATGTTGTAAAAAGGAAGCCAGCCTATGAGCACTACTGTAACGGCTTTCGGTATAACGTCGCAGTAAAGGCTGTATTTGTATCTGCCGTATTTCGGCAGCAGCTTTTTGCGCCAGAAAATATTTCTTGCGCCGAGCCAGCCGTTTGTAAGAAAATGCGTGCCGAGTATCTTGAAAGCCGATGCGCAGTTGATCCCTTCAAGTCCGTTGAGGTATGTGACAAATCGGCTGCTCTGAGGAAACAGAGCTGAAACGTTGCCTATGATCATTGCAAGTCCGCCGACCATCATAGCCATATACAGTATATAAAGCCGCTTTTCCGTTTTCTTCGGCAGAAAGCCGAGATTATCGCATACAAACCACCATATAAGAGTCCAGATATAACCGAGCGGCAGATTGATTATATTGATAATCGAAAACGTAAGATAAGGCAATTTATAGTGATACATCATCAGATAGCATGATGCCGCAAAGGTGATGTATTCAAGTATTTTTGTGCCTGCGTAGTTGCTTCCGACAGAAAGAATTACGTCTTTGTATTCTCTGTACGGAACGTATTTGCCAGGCGCAGGCGTTCGCCAATGGGTTTTGATTTCATTGAAAAGCCATTTGACTTTATTTTCTTTTTTATCGGTCTGACGCATCCGAGCGTCCTCCTTTCGTCCGGACGGGGTAAACAGAAACTGCCTTATTTTTCTATAATGAATTTAACAATACTGCACGCAGGCAGATCTGCCGTAAAGCCGTCTCTGCGTTTTTTGAAAGAAGTGAAATCTGAAACTAATACTTTTTCTTCTGCGTCAAATTCATTCATATCGTGAATGCCGCCTGTGATTATTTCTGCTGATATGTTTTTTACGGTCGTGTCGGCAATCTGACATTTTACTTTGGCGCCTTTTGATGCGGAAGTGTTTACGATCGTGGCGCAGATTCTGCCGTTTTCATCTTCTGATGCCGATTCA
>CADAMY010000215.1 GCA_902789095.1 Oscillospiraceae bacterium
TATCATTCCACGCTGAACCGGCAGTATCTGGACATGGCGGCGCGTGTTTTTTCTGTTGCGCATAAGCAATTTTATGATGAACAACACGGCGGGTATTTTCAGCGCGCCGCGCAGGACACGGATTTATTATTCAACCCCAAAGAGGTTTTTGACGGTGCGATTCCCGGCGGCAATGCCGTGATGGCCTACGTTGCGGTGCGACTTTCGCAGCTGACGGAAAATAAAAGTTACGAGGGTATCGCTTCGGCGCAGCTCAGGTTTCTTCAGGCGCAGGCAACGGATTCCCCCGCGGCGCATTGCTTCTATCTGCTGGCCCATCTGCTGCATGACGCACCGCCAAAACGCATCCGGATCGTGAAAGAAAAGAAACAGCTGCTGCCTGAAGATGCAACGAAACTGTTCCTTGCCGATGTGACTGTTGAACCGCCCTCACCGGATTATCCGCTTCTGAACCATTCTACTACCTACTACGTATGTGAAGGTCATATCTGTCTGCCGCCGACCAACAGATTATCTGTCCTGCACAACAAATAAACTTAAATCCCGGATGCAGATGGTTAGACGACCGCGAAAAACAGTTTGCAAATGATTATAGATTGGCAGTATAAACCATATTTAAGTGAGCAGAATAAGAGAAAAACCGGTCTGCAATTTCACATGAAAGTGAGAATGCAGATCGGTTTATATAATCCACTTGATGTTTCTATGATTGAAACGAATGGCGCATAATCAATTCACGATGAATTTGTTTAATGATGAGATGATATATAGTGGGATATTGAAAATTCCGTTGCCGAATATTTCGTTTTTCATAGATGTTTTTATTGCATATTCGGGATGGTATTTCTTGCAGTATTCAGCAAGTGATCTTGCTTTTACATTCTTTTCAGATTTAACTTCTATTGGAATTATTTCCGAATCTGACTGAATTACAAAATCCACTTCTGCCGTGTTGCCAGACACCCAATAATATGGTTTTTCATAAACATTTTTTACAAGTTCGCCGAGCACATAGTTTTCTGTCATAGCGCCTTTAAACTCTGTATAGATTGTTGAGCTGTCGAGTATCACCTGATACGGTACGTTTGAGAGCTTACGAAGCAACCCTACATCGCAAAGGTAAAGTTTAAATGCCGTCGGTTTTTCATAAGCGGAAAGAGGCAAAAACGGTTTTTCAATCTGGCAAACTTTATACACCAGACCGGCGTTGATCAACCATTCCAATGCATCTTCCAGATCCTTTGAACGCCATCCTTTTTTGACATGACCGAAAACAAATTTGTTGTTTTCTCTTGCTAACTGAACAGGTATAGATTTCCATATTGAAGTCAGTTTAGGAAAGTCTTTGATCGGGGCATGCTTTGCAAAGTCAAATTCATAACCGTCAAGAATCGCCTGTTGCTTTGCCTCAACCTGAGATATATCTTTTGTTTCGCACCAGGTTTGAACAACTTCCGGCATGCCACCTGTTACATAGTATTGACGAAGCAGATAGCCCAATTTATTTCCGATCGGTTCCGGGATCTTTTTTGAAGTGTCCATGTTTAAAACATAGTCTGCCAACATTTCCTCACCGTTTGCTCTTACAAACTCGAAAAAGCTCATAGGATACATTGTAATAAATTCAACTTTGCCTACGGGAAAAGACGACTCGCTGCTCGTCTTTACGCCAAGTAAAGAACCGGCGCATATAATATGATATTCAGGCGCGTTTTCACAAAAGTATTTCAGAGAAGTGATCGCCCTTGAACAAGCTTGAATTTCATCAAAAAAGATCAGCGTTTTTTCGGGCTGAATCGTTCTGCCTAAAAACAGACCCAACTCAAAAATAATTCTGTCTGTATCATAATCCGTTTCAAATATTTTGGAAATAGCTTCCTGTTTCTCAAAATTAAACAACGCCAAATCATCATACCGATCTTTACCGAAAGTGTCAACGATATACGTCTTTCCGCATTGACGGACGCCCATAATTACTAAAGGTTTTCTTTTTGTTTTCTGCTTCCAGTCAATTAATCTTGCCGTAATATCCCTCTGCACACGTATCACCACTTTTAATATATTGTTTGTATTTAATTTCTGCATTTTCCATATTTATTATACATGAATATTTCAAATTGTCAAGTTTGTTTTAAATTAAAGGACGTATTAACTAGTAAATGGATAACTAATAACATCTGTCCTGTACGACATATGAACTTTAAGCGAAACTATAGATGGTTAGACGGTCACGAAAAACAGTTTAAATATTATTATAGATTGGTAGGAATCTTCTTCTTGGTTAAAACGTAGTAGGGTTTTAAACAAAAAGAGAAACAAGCCCTTTGTTTTATAAATTATTGAAAAAGCCTGAATAAACAAACTGACTTTAAAACCATATAAATATAACTATAAACTCATATTATGTAAAAACAATTAATGATACGTTTATAAAACTAAATATAAGTCAATTGATAAAAAGCTGCTTGCACAGAATGAAAACTCTGTATAAGTGGCTTTTTGTTTGTTATAGATTATTTGTAAATGAGATTTGGCGTGAACACATAGCCAAATACCCGTAATCTCCTGGTTTTTGAAATCACATCCGATATCAAAGATCATAAAGGAGATTATTAAAATGTCAGATACAAAGAAAAAATTTAAAATATTTATTAAAAAAACTGATGAGTTCGTTGAAGTAGACAAAGAATTATATTACAGCTATTATCGAATGGTATGGACATTCGTTAAAAAACAACAACGAACAGGAGAGTGTATTTGTCCGAAATCAAAAGTTCCGTTTTGTGACGGAGATTGCCTTGATTGTCAATATCATAGATTTATTTTTCTTTCATTTGATGAAAACATAAGCCTTGGGGAGATAACGCTCAGAAATACAATGGAACAGTTCTTTGAAAAAATAAACCATAAAAACCAATCAGAGTTATTTTGGAAAACCATTGATAAGCTTTCAGATGAAGAAAAAATTATTCTTGAAGCTATTACTAAAGGAGTTGATAACTCTGTGATTAGAGAAAAACTTGGTTTTAAAAGCGCTCCAGACGCAACTTTTCGCTGGTATAAAGATAAAAAAATTAAAGAAATCAGAAGAAAGCTTAAAAAGTTTTTATAAGAATTCTATTTTTCTAGACAATTATCAATTTGATAATTGATGTCTTTAATATATTCAAAGTTAGCTACATAGTAATTTTAAATAACAGAAAAATATTT
>CADAMY010000216.1 GCA_902789095.1 Oscillospiraceae bacterium
AGTTGTATTTGCCGCTGAAGGCGAAAGTGAAACAGAGAACAAAGACAGTTTCGTTTCTGCTCACGCTGAGTCACGAAAGCTTATCAGCGATAAATTTATTACAACCGTTGAGGATGAAAACGGACTTCTCAAAAAGATCGACTTCAAAAATGAAGATAAATATAATTTTGCATTTGATACGGTCGACGCTATTGCCAAAAAGAGCCCCGATAAACTTGCGATGCTTCACATAGATAAAAATAAGGTTGAACGCCGTTTTACCTTCAGAGATATGAAGCGTTATTCAAATCAGTGTGTAAATTATTTCAAGGCACTCGGAATCAAAAAAGGCGACAGGGTAATGCTTGTTCTAAAACGTCACTATCAGTTCTGGTTTGCAATCCTTGCTCTTCATAAGCTCGGCGCTATTGCGATTCCTGCAACGAATCAGCTCCAGGAGCACGATTTTGAATACAGATTCAATGCGGCGGGCGTAAGTGCTATACTTTGCACTGCTGACGGAAACGTAGCAGATTGCGTTGATAAAGCCGCTGAAAAATGTCCTCAGCTCAGAACTAAACTTCTTGTAGGCGGAGAGCGTGAAGGATGGCATGATTTTGACAGTGAATATCAGCTTTACAGCGCTCATCATTACAGAACGGAAAACAGTCCGTGCGGCGATGATACAATGCTTATGTTCTTCACATCAGGCACAACAGGCTATCCGAAAATTGCCGCTCACAGCTATAAATATGCTCTCGGTCATTATATTACTGCAAAATACTGGCACGGCGTTAGTGAAAACGGATTGCATTTTACTATTTCAGAAACCGGCTGGGGCAAAGCTCTGTGGGGCAAACTTTATGGTCAGTGGCTCTGCGAAGGCGCAGTATTTACTTATGATTTTGACCGTTTCCACGCCTCTGATATCCTTCCTATGTTTGCAAAGTATAATATAACAACTTTCTGCGCTCCTCCGACAATGCTCAGGATGATGATTAAAGAAGATATATCACAGTATGATCTTTCATCAATTCAGCATATGACTACTGCCGGTGAAGCTCTGAATCCGGAAGTATATAAACAGTTCAAAAAAGCTACGGGTCTTCGTGTTATGGAAGGTTTTGGTCAGACTGAAACAACTCTTTCAATCGCTAATCTTATGGGCGACAAGCATAAACTCGGCTCTATGGGCAAGCCTTCTCCGCTTTACGACGTAGATATTATTGATCCTGACGGCAACAGTGTGCCTGACGGCGAAACAGGTGAAATCGTCATCAGAACTGACGAAAAAATTCCGTGCGGTCTCTTTAAAGGGTATTATCTTAACGATGAAAAAACTAAAGAAGTATGGCACGACGGATATTATCATACCGGAGATACAGCGTGGAGAGATGAAGACGGATTTTTCTGGTACGTTGGCAGAGTAGACGACGTTATCAAGTCTTCAGGTTACCGTATCGGACCGTTTGAAATCGAAAGCGTTATTATGGAACTTCCTTACGTTCTCGAATGCGGAGTTTCAGCAGCTCCCGATGAAGTAAGAGGTCAGGTAGTAAAGGCAAGTATTGTTCTTACCAAAGGCACTCAGCCGAGTGAAGAGCTCAAAAAAGAAATTCAAAGCTACGTCAAAAATAATACAGCTCCTTATAAGTATCCGAGAATCGTTGAATTCCGTGATGAACTTCCAAAAACCATCAGCGGAAAAATTCAGAGGAATAAACTTTGATTTTAATATATTTTTATTGATTTATTTTAATATCTTTAATAAAAATTTATTTATAATATTGACTTTTTACTTAAAGTTTGATAGACTTATTTATGTTGAATATTAAAGACGTTGACGAAGAGTTCGCAATCCTTCTTTTGTTCAGAGAGGCGGCGCTCGGTGTGAGCCGCTCATAAGAGTTTTGTGTATGTAGCTTCCGAGTCGGGAGGAAGAAAGCGTAAAGCCGTAGAACCTCCCCGTGACTGCTGCGTAAAGGCATAAGGCTTGTCAGAGCCTGAGTGGTGCATAGTGCACAATTTGAGTGGTACCGCGGGTGTTTTTCACTCGTCTCAAAGTCATTAAACTTTGAGGCGGGTGTTTTTTGTCGCCTCAGACTGGAGGAGTTTTTATGGAGCAGATGACCGGTCTTGATTTTAAGATCAAAGAGATGGCAGGGCGTATTCGTGAGCTTCGTGAGATTACGAGATTCACGGCTGAAGAAATGGCACAGAAAACCGGTGTCAGCGCCGAAGAATATCTGAAATGTGAAAACGGCGAGAGCGATCTCAACTTTGCATTTATTTATCGCTGCGCATTGGCGTTCGGTGTTGACGTTACGGACATTATCGAGGGTGTAAGCCCTACTCTTAAATCTTATATAGTGACACGAAGCGGTAAAGGTCAGCGTGTAGATAAAGCTCACGGTATGACTTATTATAATCTTGCTGCTTCTTTTCAGAACAGAATAGCAGAGCCGCTTTATGTTCACAGCGTTTACAGCGAAGAGGCTCAGCATAAAGATATTGAACTTACAACTCACGCAGGTCAGGAATGTGACCTCGTAATCAGCGGTCATCTTCAGGTTCAGGTAGGATCACATAAAGAGATTCTCGGACCCGGAGACAGCATTTATTATGACAGCGGTACTCCTCACGGCATGATTGCCGTTGACGGTGAAGATTGTCTTTTTTATGCGATCGTTCTTAATCCGACGGGCGAACCGATTCCTGAGCTAACTCGAAATAAGGCTATCGCTACTGCAAAGGTAGAATCTAAAGATACAAAAGAGCGTGTCTGGCAGAAATTTGTTGAGTATGAAACTGATGAAAACGGTACTCCTACAAAAGTTCAGTTCAAAAATACCGACAGCTTTAATTTCGGATTTGACGTTATTGATGAAATTTCGAGAAAAGAGCCGAATAAGCTTGCGATGCTTCATATTTCAAATGATAAAACGGAACGCAGGTTTACTTTTACCGATATCAGGCATCATTCAGCCCAGTGCGCTAACTATTTTAAATCACTCGGCATCAAAAAAGGCGACAGGGTTATGCTTATACTCAAAAGGCATTATCAGTTCTGGTTCGCTATTATCGGTCTACATAAACTCGGCGCAATAGCAATACCGGCCACGAATCAGCTTCAGTCACATGACCTCGAGTATAGATTTAAGTCTGCCGGGGTTTCGGCAATTCTTTGCACTGCTGACGGATATTCTGCTGACGAAGTTGATAT
>CADAMY010000217.1 GCA_902789095.1 Oscillospiraceae bacterium
CCCTTACAACCTCAAAGCGTTTGTAGCAGCCGTCACATTGTCTTTTCATAATATATAATACCTGTCTTTCAGAAATATTCATCCGTACAAAACGGGGGCATCGCAAGCCCCCGCCGTTTTATTTTTTGAACAGTCCTTTGATTTTACCCTTTATTGTATTAAAAAGGTTTTCAAAGAACACGATGATTTTTGACCTAACTTTAACGTTGAATTCCATATTTTCACCGTCGGGAAATTCAACCGTAAACACTGCGCTGCCCGCTTTTTTTGCATAGATGCTGATGCAGACTGCGCCGTCTTTCACCTCAATGGAGTGAACGTCGGCAACTCTCGGTTTTGAAGAAACGACAGAAACGTCTTCCGCATTTATTGATGAAGCTGCTCCGCCCGGAATAATATATACGGGATTCACATAATAGTTTTTGCTTGTCATCACAATATTATCCGACCCGAGCTGATAGCTTTCAACTTTCATTTCCGAAGCGTCGGTAAGAGAGTAAGTATAATCTATCGGTAAATCAGGCGAATAATCGTATTCATCATTTTCTTCGTCGTAAACGCTGACTCTCGGATTGATAAAATAAACCGAACCTGCTGTGAAGTAAACCGTTGTATCATAGTTCAGGTCGCCGTTATAGCCCATATCGTCGTCCTGAATCAAAAGTCCGTTTTCATCAAAAATTCTGATGCTCGGATCATACTCGGTTGACGTTGAGAACGAACGGATGTTGTAATACCCGCTTTTTTCGGGGATAAAATAATGTCCTGCATAAAAAGACGTAGTTCTGTAAATCTTACCCAGTTCCATCGGTCCTAATTTTGACTTTGCGAGCGTCATTTCAAGCTCTGCCGTATCAGTCAAATCATACATATCCGTTTCGTATGAATGCTTGCCTGACGCCTCGGTCAGAACAACAGAAATCTTTGTGCCTTTATTGATACAGACATAAGTTGAAGGCGTAACAGAATTTTCATCCTCATCGGAATAATACATCCAAAGAGCGCCTGCATTTTTATAATCTGTCGACTTAGGAGAATAGATTTTGCACTCTGTATATGACTTGTTTTTAAGAACAAACGAAAGTCTGTAAACGGCAGTTTCCTGCGCCGTGAAAGAAAATGAAGCTTCATCGTCTTTTTCAAGAGTGATAAAAACAGTTTCATCAAGAGTTATTTCACTGCTCTGAGCAACAGCGGCAGTCACAAACGAAAGCGCAAAAATCATTACAAAAAATACGCTGAGTATTTTTTTCATAATCATACCTCCTGCGGATAATGATAATTGAATTATAGCAAATAATCACAGTCTTGTTTTTCTTTAAAAGAATTATTGCGATTTTATATTAAAACCGCATCAACTCGTTTGTCAATGCGGCAATAATCAGGATATTATCTCATCTTTGCAAGGTCACGGTAAGTTATCATTTTAATTCCGCAGTCCTTGATGTACTGATGCGTTTTCGGATCGCTGAGAAGCTTATATTCCCATACTCTTCTGTTCCATGCTCCTGTGATCGTTTTGAGTTCTTCACTCTCGACCGCCGGGTGCATATAAGTTTCGGTAACGCCCGGCTCGAATGAAGCATAAAGAGCAAAAACATACTCACGGAAATTCTCATAACTGTCATTCTGCGGACCTGCCCAGTCATTGGGAATAAGGTAATCAGGCATAGCAACGCCGAGAGACTGGCCGAGCTGAGCAAAGCTTGCGATAAACTGCTCAACCATAGCCTTGTCAATATGAATTGCGAGCATATCGTTTTCAAACTGAGCATCTGTAAATTTGGTCGGGAATCTGACAGGCAAGCCGTACTCTGCGGCAGTGGTGATAAGAAGCTGAGCCATTTCAACTCTTCCGGTTTCAATGCCGTAAAGCGAGCCCATGTGATTATCAAGATGCGACGGATTCAGACCGAGATGTTTCAGGTGATCTATCTGCGCTCTGACTTCTGCTCTTGTTTCTTCAAGGTCAGCGGCTTTTTCAAATTCGTCGCTTTCGTGGTGCATATATCCCTCGCTGTCAAGCAGGCTCTTTCCGCCTGTGAGCGGACGCCAGCGGTAGCCGCCCCATTCGTTGGTTGTTGTAAGATGAACGCCAACGCAAAGCTCAGGATTCTCTTTTGCAAAATCAACGGCCTCTTTAGCCCACGCGCACGGAGCCATAATAGTGCCCGATGAAATTTTGCCGGCTTTGAGCAATTCGGAAACAGCAACGTTCGCCGAATGACACATACCGAAATCGTCTGCATTTATAATCAAATATTTATCCATAATTATCCTCCGGAATGTTTTTTAAAATTATAATACAATTCAAAGCCTTTTACAATAGAGTTCATAAAAAGTTTATAATATTTTCGCAGTCCGTTTCTTTCAAAGCTGCGAAAACATCTGATAAATTTTCTGCGCTGTATTCAATCTCTTTTGAATACAGCTGAGCCGCGCGGTGTAAGCCGAGAACAGCAGCGGCTCGGTTTATAACTGCGCACGAAAAAACGCAGAATTTGAGTTTTGTAATATAATCGCCGTCAAAAACCGAAAGCAGGAAATAGCGGTAAATATAGTAGCCTGCAATATTTCTGAATTTATCGCCGTATTCCGACGCATTCAGCTCTGATGAACGATTTAATATCTCCTGCCAGTCATTTGTCAGAACTTCAAGACTGTGAAGCAAATCAAAAGGATTGCGGGAAAGAGATTTGCCGCTTTTTTCTTTGCATTTCTCGAGCAGTTCAGCAAGTATTTCTTTTACGCTTCTGCTATTGTCATTTAAAAGAGAAAAAATATCTTTTCTCATTCTGAGCATTTCAAAATAAAAGTCAGCGTCAATATCATTCGGCGTCGGCGGCTCCGGAGTTACTTCACTTAGCAATTCAGATTTACTGCTGCTGTCAATGATTATCCTCGCTGCTTCCGGGCAGGCAAGACCGAGACCGTACTCCCTTTGAGAGCCGAAATCATTTATAAATCTCGGGAACATATCGCACGTTCTGCAAAGATATTTTTCCCCTGCCTGAGCATAGATTTTACACAAATTTTCATCTGTTAAAAACGGACATCTGCCGTTTTCGTTTCTGAAAATAATATCTCCGTCAGCGTCAGTAATCATTTTACTTCTGATTTCTGCTCCGATTTCAGAATCGAGAGAATTATATTTTATTTGTTTATTGCTTCGTCATCAACTGCAATCTCCCACCCTGCGCAGCAGGTATCAGGGCATTCAGAAGCGATACATTTAAAATTTTTATAGTATTCAGGGTAATTATTTTTCATTATTAAGCACCGATTTTATTTATTGAATGCGGCTTGATTTTTAATGAGTTTCAGCAGGCGTAAAGACTTTCTGCCTTTTCTCCATATAAAAACAGCGCCGGTTTCCCGACGCTGCCAAATATCAAAATTATTCTTCTTCGTCGAGTTTTGCTTCTGCTATAACCTTTTCGGCTACGTTTGCAGGTGCATCCTCATATCTTGCAAATTCAAGGAAGTAATAACCTCTGCCCTGAGTTACGGAACGAAGAACAGTTGCGAAATCGCCCATTTCAGCCATAGGAACTTCAGCAACAAGCTCCTGCATATGACGTTCGCCTGACGGTCCCATACCGAGAACACGGCCGCGGCGTTTTGTAACGTCACCCATGATGTCGCCGAGGTTGTCATCGGGCATATAAGCCTTAAGAGTTCCTACCGGCTCAAGGATAACGGGGCTTGCCTGCGGAATACCGTTTTTGAATGCGAGTGAAGCGGCAGTTTTGAATGCCATTTCGGAAGAGTCAACAGGATGATATGATCCGTCGTAAAGAACAGCTTTCAGACCAACCATCGGATAACCTGCCATAACGCCCTTCTTCATGCAGTCTTTAAGACCTTTTTCAACTGCGGGGAAGAAGTTCTTCGGTACGGCGCCGCCGACAACTTCTGATTCAAATACAAGCTCGTCGCCGTCATATGGCTCAAAGCGGATCCAAACGTCACCGAACTGGCCGTGACCGCCGGACTGCTTTTTATGTCTGCCCTGAACGGACACTGTCTTACGGATAGCTTCTCTGTAAGCAACGCGCGGGATTGAAAGATCAACTTCAACGCCGAACTTTGTTTTAAGCTTTGATACGATTATATCAAGATGCTGCTCGCCAAGACCGTAAATAACCTGCTCACGGGTCTCATGATTTATTTCAAACTTGATAGTGGGATCTTCTTCAACAAGACGGTTGATACCGGCAACAACTTTTTCTTCTTCGCCCTTCTTGCGGACCTTTACTGCCATAGCAAGGCACGGTACGGGGAAGTCAACGCCGTCAAGCTCAACAACGTTTTTAGGGTCGCACATTGTGTCGCCCGTTTTGAATCCCGAAAGCTTGGTAACAACGCCGATGTCGCCGGCGGGGATACATGACGCATCTTCCTGCTTTGCGCCTTTGACTGTGATGATTTTACCCATTCTTTCGCTTTCGCCTGTTCTTGCGTTATAAGCCGGTGTATCGGGTGTGATCTTACCTCTTACAACCTTCATAAACGACATTTTACCAACGAACGGATCGGCTATCGTCTTGAAGCAGATAGCAGCAAGAGAGCCGTTTTCGTCACATTCAATATCGCCCTCGCCTGCATGCTCTGCAGCTACGGGAGCTGAGAAAGCGATTTCATCAAGGAGCATATCAACAGCGTCGCCTGTATAACCTGCGCAGGCATATACGGGATAAACCGAGCCTTCGCTTACGCCTTTATTAAGAGCATTTGCGATTTCGCTTCTTGTGAATTCTTCGCCTTCAAAGAATTTTTCCATAAGCTCATCGTCTGATGAAGCAACTGTTTCTGTAAGTATATCAAGCATTTCGCTGATCTTTGCATCTTCAGGCATCGGAACTTCCTTGCCCTTGCCGTCAGTATATTTGAAAGCTTTTCTTGCAGCGAGGTTTACATAGCAGTCAACCTTGCCGTCAACCATAAAGGGAACGATAACGGGGCAGACAGAGCTCTTGTGCTCTTCTTTAATAGCCTCGAAGGTTTTGTAGAAATCCGCATTTTCAGCGTCGCAGCGGGTAACGGCAAACATTCTCGCAATGCCTCTTGTTTTAGCGGCTTTGTAAGCTTTCTCTGCGCCAACGTCGTAGCCTGATCCGGCAGCGGTAACGATAAGTGCGCTTTCAGCGGCTCTGATGCCTTCACTCATTCCGCCTGCGAAGTCGAAAAGACCGGGAGTGTCGATTATATTTATTTTATAGCCTTTCCACTCGATAGGAGCAACAGCTGATGAAACTGAAACGTGACGGCGCTTTTCTTCAGCGTCAAAGTCAAGTACTGTGTTGCCGTCTGCAACTCTGCCCATACGGTCAGTAGCTCCGGCTGCAAAAAGCATAGCCTCTGCAAGAGTTGTTTTACCTCTTGAACCGTGACCTGCTATTGCAATATTTCTGATATCTTTTGCATTATAGGTTTTCAAATTAATTTCCTCCTTCTTGCCGACAAGCGGCTTCTGGGTTGGATAATCCAACATCTTTTCAATTATAACATTATATAAATAGCATTTCAAGCATTTTTCATAAAAAATATCAGATGATGTTAATTTTTTTGTAATTAACTGTCATATTTCACAAAAAATCCAGCTCAATTTAAGCTAAAGCGACATCATATAATTATTTGTATCAAAAAAACAAAGATTTGTATTAAACAATTTAAAATTTTGTTGTTTCAAACACTTGCATTTCAGAAGTCTTTGTGATATAATCTATCGGCAAAACGCATGCGAGGTGTTTTCTGCACCCGGTTCGTCAGTTTTTTATGGGCTGATGTGTGCATTTTAAGCCCCGCAGAG
>CADAMY010000218.1 GCA_902789095.1 Oscillospiraceae bacterium
TAGCTTAACGAGATAATCAGTGATCGACGTGTGACGCTCATATATTTTTTCGGCAATCGCTCTGCCTTTGGGCAGCAGGCTGATATAGCCGTTTTCATCTCTTTCAATGTAGCCGGTTTCAACAAGATTCTTCATCGCTACGCTGACGCTCGGTTTTGAAAAATCCAGCTCAGTCGCTATATCTATTGAGCGGACGTAGCCGTTGCGCTGTTTGAGCACAAGTATAGTCTCAAGATAGTTTTCAGCAGATTCCTGTATTTTCATTAAAATCACCTTCTGTGAAATTATTTCTATTATTATACCATTATAATTATCACTTTTCAAGATTAAAAAACATCATTTTGTCTTGTGACTTTCAAAGCCTGTTCCTGTACCTTTTTCTGCCAGTTCTTTACAGCCGTCTCATCATATTTTTCCGGAGCTTCGGCAAATGCCTTGGAAAGCTTTGAGCCGATAATGATTCCGCCGAGAACTTTAAAAAAGTAACCGGGATTTTTCATTCCGCGGCTGAATTTTCCGAGCAATGTACCGATATTCATGTTTCGCCCTGCTCCTGCAAGGTCAGATGCCTGCACTACTCTCTGGCTGAAAAGAAAGCTCACGCCTTCGGGCGGAAGATTCAGCAGCGAATTTTTAAGACTTTCGTTTTTTGCGGTCTGTGCGCCGTAGAGAATATGATAATCTCGGTTATACTGCCATAAAACTTGAGCTGACGCACTGCCGCTTTTTATAACCGTTTGGGCAAGGAGCTTGCCTGCAAGAAGCGAAAGGTCAATGCCCATACCGTTCATAGGCGTAGTCATGAATGCGCTGTCGCCGACGGCGGCATATCCATCGGCTGTCATAATTGCAAGCGGTCTTCTTACCGGAATTATACCTCTCTGCCCACCGTTAAGAACACTGCTTCCTGTCCATGGGTGAGAATGCCTGAATTTTTTAATATGAAAGTCTATAAGATCATCTGTAAGCGGATCGATTCTGCCTATCAGAATATCAACGCTCTCATCGTTTGTGCAGCACCACGAAAGACCCTGTTCACCGTTGTGGCAAAGATAAACTTCAAACGGAATACCTGTGTTGCCGTCATAATCCTGCTTTTCAAAATAAGCTCGGTAAGCGTAAAATACGTCTCCTCGCTCAGGCGTTTTTTCTATGCAGAAATCGTCGGGCAGATTTGTCCTCAGAGCCGAAAAAGCGCCGAGAGCGTCAATAACAAGATCACAGAGTATCTCCTGAGAATCAACGACGATGCCTGAAACTTTCTTGCCGTCTGTTACGGGAGCTGTGACAGTCTTCCCGAAACACAGCTTTACGCCTTTCTTTTCCGCATTGTCGATAAGCATATTGATAAGCGGCTTGCGCCACATAATTTTCTGTCTGTTTTCATTTATATAATGTATGTCAATGCTTGTATTGTAATCAGGGGAAATGAATGAGCAGTCACCGCGAAAACGCCATACGTCTTCGGGCAGAGCTTTTTCGCCGGTAATATCAAGAAGAATATCAAAAGTGAATCTGTCCTCCCAGTCGTGACCGAGCTGATTCCTTTGCTTTTGTTCATAAAGGGTCACGTCGTGGCCGGCTTCGGCAAGAAGAGCAGCGGCGGCAAGACCTCCGTGACCTGCACCTGCAACTATGATTTTCAGACAAATCACCCTTTCTCCATGACGATTAAAGCAATTATATTATATATTAAAAATACTTTTTGTCAAATTACAAATATATAAAAAACGGTATTTAGTGATTTTGCATAATTTTATTTTAAAATTTTTTGATGCGATTTTTTATTTTCGGTTGACAATTTGACATTAAAATGATATTCTAAATATGTGTATTTCTATAAGACTGATGTACTATATTAAATTCGAGGAGGATTTTTATGCGAATTAAAAAGGCTTTAAGCATTATTATGGCAGTTGCTATGATAATTACGGCAATTCCATTTAGTGTAGGCAGTCTTGCCGCAGACAAGTTCCAGGTCGATTCGGAAATTTTCGGCACTACTAAGGCCGACAGTGATTCTCTGATCCGACCAAATACCAACATCAACGCTTCCCCGATTACAAGAGTTTGCTATTCTTTGGCCAATCCTCTTAAATCAGCAAGCGGTTTAAACTCTGTAACAACGCAGGCTACACCGTCAGGTATAGCTAAAAACTCTATGAAATACGCATCAGTTCTTTATGCAGGTGAAACACCGACGGCTACGACGATTGTTTTTTCTGCTGATGATCATGTTAACAGCAACAATATCTCAATTTCGTGCAGTAATGAGTCAATCCGTCTGTCTTCAGTTCAGAAAACAGGCAACAACTACACGTGGACAGTTCTTGACGGATGCGCTGCGGCAGTAGGCGAAACCCTTGCGTTTACTGTTTCATACAGATATTCTTATTATGATAACGGCACAGGCAAGACCTACAACAGCGACAAGATATATAAGAACGTAGCTTATTCTTACGTTGAGTCCGTTGTCGAGCCGGCAGGCATCTATTCTTACAGAAGAACATGGATGAACTGGGGCCTTGGTCAGGATACCAAAAACCGCGCATATCTTACGTCTTTCCTTCTCGGTATAGGCGTTTACACAGATTCCACTACAACGGGCAGTACCAACTTCAATTCGAGCGGTACAACTTCCGACTACGGCAAAATGCTTATAAAGGAAGAAAACGGCGATACCAATACCAAATGGAACGTAGGTTATCAGGCAAATTCCGACCGTCCGAAGGCTACTGTTTATTTTGATAAAGGTTCTTACAACAACCTCGGCGATCAGAACGTCCGTATTCAGACGTTCATCAACGATATGGCGAGCGACGAAAAAGAAAGAACAACCATTACTACCGACGGTATTTACGAATATAACGGAAGTATCGACACATCCGACACAGAGGATGCAGACAGCGATCCGATTTCAGCCAGCACTGCTGATTTCCTTAAGCTTCAGCAGAGCAGCTCGTCTGTAAGAAACACAGGTGATTCATACCTTCAGCACTTTGCCTGCACAGGCGGCAGCGACGGATCATCAGGAACATATACGCTGCTTCTGAACTATCACACGCCGGCTGCTTACAATGACGTTTATATCAGACATTCATATACCATTACCGTTAAAACGGTTAACAAGAGCGCT
>CADAMY010000219.1 GCA_902789095.1 Oscillospiraceae bacterium
AATTTGAAACTGCCGTTTTTACCAATTTTACGCAGGATCACCTGGATTATCACAAAACCATGGATAACTATGCCGCGGCAAAGCGTCAGCTTTTTCTGCAGAGTAAAAAATGTCTGTTTAATAAAGATGACCCGATGTGCGGATATATGTCAAACGGCATCGCTCACAGCTCATTTTATTCTCTTAAAGATAGGTCTGCCGGATATTACGGTGATAACGTGAAGTTTGATCAGCACGGCAGCGGCTTTACCGTTCATCACGGCGGCAGAAGTGTTTTTTTAAGCGAGCCGATACCGGGGATTTTTTCGGTTTACAACGCTCTTGCGGCGTTTGCGTGCGCAGAGCTTGAAGGGAATAAGGGCGAAAAGATCGCAGAGGCTCTTAAAAAAATGAAACCCGTTCCCGGCAGATGCGAAGTGCTGAGCGCCGATGCGCCTTTCAGCGTGATAATAGACTATGCTCATTCTCCTGATGCGATTGAAAATATACTGAGCTGCGTGCGAAGCTTTACCAAAGGCAGAGTGGTGGCGCTTTTCGGCTGCGGCGGTGACCGGGATAAAACAAAGCGGCCGCTTATGGCGGCTGCGGCTGCCGATAATTCCGATTACGTTATAATCACGTCTGATAATCCGAGAACTGAAAATCCGAACAGGATAATTGAGGATATAATACCGGGAATAAACAATAAAAACATACCGTGCGCCGTGATTCCGGACAGAACGCACGCAATAGAATTTGCAGTCAGGAATGCAAAAGAAGGGGATTCGATAGTCCTTTGCGGTAAAGGTCATGAAACTTATCAGATAATCGGAAAAACAAAGTATGATTATGACGAGCGTGAAATAGCGCTCAGAGCGATAAAAACCTATTCAGTCGTATAAAAATAAGGATGCAGAGCTTGTTTTCTGCATCCTGTTTTTATAATTTAATTGTCAGTTCTTCGGAATAATCTTGTCTTTGCCGCCCATATAAGGTCTTAAAGCTTCTGGAATATTTACGCTGCCGTCTTCATTGAGGTTGTTTTCAAGGAAAGCGATGAGCATTCTCGGCGGAGCAACGACCGTATTGTTGAGAGTGTGAGCAAGATATTTGCCGTCTTTGCCGTTTACTCTTATCTTGAGTCTTCTTGCCTGAGCGTCGCCGAGGTTTGAGCATGAGCCGACTTCAAAATACTTCTTCTGACGGGGTGACCACGCTTCAACGTCAACGCTCTTGACTTTAAGGTCTGCAAGGTCGCCTGAGCAGCATTCAAGAGTTCTTACGGGTATATCCATTGAACGGAAAAGGTCAACGGTATTCTGCCAGAGTTTGTCAAACCACATCGGGCTTTCTTCGGGCTTGCAGACTACTATCATTTCCTGCTTTTCAAACTGATGGATTCTGTAAACGCCTCTTTCTTCAAGACCGTGAGCGCCTTTTTCTTTACGGAAGCAGGGTGAATAGCTCGTAAGTGTCTGCGGAAGCTTCTCCTCTGGGATAATCGTATCTATAAATTTACCTATCATTGAGTGCTCGCTTGTGCCGATAAGGTAGAGGTCTTCGCCCTCGATTTTATACATCATTGCATCCATTTCGGCAAAGCTCATAACGCCTGTTACAACGTTGCTTCTTATCATGAAAGGAGGTACGCAGTAGGTGAAGCCTCTGTCGATCATGAAATCTCTTGCGTAAGAAATGACCGCCGAATGAAGTCTTGCGATGTCGCCCATAAGATAATAGAATCCGTTGCCTGCAACGCTTCTTGCGCTGTCAAGGTCGATTCCTTCAAAGCGCTCCATAATGTCGGTATGATAGGGAACTTCAAAATCGGGAACAACAGGCTCGCCGAATTTTTCTACTTCAACGTTTTCGCTGTCATCTTTTCCGATGGGTACTGACGGGTCGATGATGTTGGGAATCGTCATCATTATCTTCGTGATTTTTTCGCTGAGTTCAGTCTCTTCAGCTTCAAGCTGAGCAAGACGCTCGGCGTTTTTTGTTACCTGGATTTTTACGGCTTCAGCCTCTTCTTTTTTGCCCTGAGCCATAAGCGCGCCGATCTGCTTTGAAAACTTATTTCTGCCGGCTCTGAGTGAGTCAGCTTCGCTTTTGGCGGCTCGGCTTTGTTTGTCAAGCTCAATCACTTCGTCAACGAGGGGAAGTTTGCTGTCCTGAAATTTATTTTTGATGTTCTGTTTGACGATTTCGGGATTTTCTCTTAAAAATTTAATATCAAGCATAATTATAAACTCCTGTCATTTATTGATTTCTTCAAGTATTATCCTGTTGGCGATAACCGGGTTGGCTTTTGAGCGGGTTCTGCCCATTACCTGACCGACTATTGCGCCGAGAGCCGCCTGTTTGCCGTTTTTATAGTCTTCAACTGATTTTGCGTTCTTTGCTATAACGTCAACAACGACCGCGCGGATCGTATCTTCGTCGTTTATCTGCGCCAGATCCTGCTCCTTAACAAACTCAACGGGGTCAACGCCTGACTTCCATACTTCTTTTACAAGACGTTTTGCCGTGCTGCTGTTTATTGTCTGATTGTCCGACATATCCACAATAGCGGCAAGGGCGTCGACAGATACCTTGATTTCTTTTGAGTCGGGGTCGAGCAAACGGAATATTTCGCCTGTGAGAAGATTCGCCGCAATTTTGGGACTCGTCGTCTTCTTTGCCGTCTGCTCAAAGTAATCTGCAATATCTTTATCGTTGATTATCATTTCAGCCGGATACGGGTCAAGTCCGTATTCCTTTATATACTGAGCCTTGCGCTCGTCGGGAAGCATCGGGATCTGCGAGCGGTAATCAGCCAGCTCTTCGTCAGAAATCTCGATGAAAGGAAGGTCGGGATCGGGAAAATAGCGGTAGTCGTTTGCGTTCTCTTTTCTTCTCATTGAGTAAGTCTTGCCGCTGTTTGCGTCAAACCTTCTTGTTTCCTGATATATTTTTTCGCCTGCTTCAACTGCTTCAACCTGGCGCTTGTATTCGTACTCAATGGCTTTTGAGATAAAGTTGAAGGAGTTGAGGTTTTTCATTTCAGTTCTTGTGCCGAACTTTGTTTCGCCGATCTTTCTTACAGAAAGGTTTACGTCACAGCGAAGACTGCCTTCCTGCATTTTACAGTCCGAAACGCCGGTATACATTATGAT
>CADAMY010000220.1 GCA_902789095.1 Oscillospiraceae bacterium
TTTAAGTGAAGTTACGGTATATTTTGCGCCGTCAAGACGGGCAATATAATAATCCGACTGCTCCTTGCTTGTGATTTTTACTTTGCCTGATTCGTCACCCGTAAAGCTTGCAGAAAAAAGCTTCCTGCACGGTGCGTTGAATTTTGCGTCAAGAGTCCAGTATTCTTCCGGAACAAAAGCTCTGATTTCATTCTCTCGGTCAACAATGAGTCTTACCGCAACGCTCTGAACTCTGCCCGCGGAAAGACCTCGTCTGATTTTCTGAGAGATAAACGGACTCAGTTTATAACCTACGAGACGGTCAAGGATACGCCTTGCCTGCTGAGCATTGACAAGATCCATATCTATTTTTCTGGGCTGTTTCATTCCTGCGGAAATGCCTGATTTAGTAATTTCATGGAAAGTGATTCTGTTCTGCTTCTCAATATCGAGACCGAGAATGTTGGCAAGATGCCAGGAAATAGCCTCTCCCTCACGGTCAGGGTCGGTCGCAAGAAGAACTTCGTCGCTCTGCGCAACCTTTTCTTTAAGCTCTTTAACAAGCTTTTCCTTGCCCTTGATAATTGCGTATTTCGGGGCAAAGTCGTTCTTTATATCAACGTTGAGCCTTGCGGCAGGCAGGTCGCGGACGTGTCCCATAGATGCGGTCACGTCGTAATCCTTGCCGAGATATTTTTTGATTGTTTTAACTTTTGTAGGGGACTCAACTATAATTAGCTTTGACATATAACATCATCCTGTATAAATTATATTTTTCTGTAAAACTTTCCTGCCTGCGGTGAGATAAGTCCTGACAATTCCAGCTCGGTCAGCGAACTTAAAACCTTCGGCATGGTAAGTCCTGTTTTTCTGATTATATCATCTATATGTACCGGCTCTGAGCCGAATACTTCGATGATGGTTTTTGATGTGTCGGATAATCCTGAAAGATCAGCCTGTGCAAAAAACGATATCTGATCTTCGACAGCCTTTGTTTTAGGCTCGGGATGCCGCTCTTTTGTGTTGATATTCTTTACCGTGCCGGCAAGAGTAAGCTCTCTTTCGATTTTTTCGACATCAAGCGCAAAGGGGTATTTTACTGCGTAGCCGTCAAGAATATCTGATGCGGAAAATACTGCTGTTGCTCCGTCGCTTATCAGTTTGTTTACGCCTGAAAAGCTGCTGTCAAGCACGTCGCCGGGGACCGCAAAGACGTCTCTGCCCTGTTCAAGAGCAAGATTAGCCGTGATCAGGGAGCCGCTTTTTACGCCTGCTTCAATCACAACCGTTCCGTGAGAGAGCCCCGAAATAATGCGGTTTCTTATCGGGAAATTTCTGCTGACGGCAGGAGTATACGGAGGATATTCGGTCACAACAGCCCCGTTCAGGGCGATTCTTGCTCTGAGGTCTTCGTTCGCCATAAGGTAGTTTGACCCAAATCCGTTGCCGAGAACAGCAAGCGTTCTTCCTCCCACATCAAGCGCGCCGAGATGAGCCGCACTGTCTACGCCGAGAGCTCCGCCGCTTACTACTATTGCGCCAGAACGGGTCAGCGAAGCAGACAGACTTTTTGCAACGGCAAGGCTGTTATCGTCAGCTTCCCTCGTTCCAACAACGGCGATCGCAATTTTGTGCCTTATAAAATTCAGCTCCCCTTGATAATACAGTACCGCAGGCAAATCGTCAAGAGATTTCAGCATTTTGGGGTATTTTTGACTATCAGGCGTGACGGTTTTTACACCGAGCTTACGACAGTCGTCAATTACTTTTAATACCTGCTCGTCTTTTACGGACATGAGCTTTGATATCTGACTCGACGTAAAAATCCCTGATAATTTCCATTCATATTCGCCGGCTTCAAAAAGATGCTGAGCCGATTCGAAATATGCTATTGCCTCGTTCATTCTGCGGCACCCTGCGCCGAGAGCAAGCTGAAGCTTTATCCAATGCTCAAGCGCCATGACGCACCATCTCCCATATCATTATAGCAGAAGCAGTTGACGCATTGAGAGACTCCGCCCTGCCTGCCATAGGAATTGTGATTTCAAAGTCACAGAGCTTTTTCGCTTCGTCCGAAACTCCGCTGCCCTCGTTGCCGGTGATACAGATAAATCCTTTTGAAAAATCCGTCTCAGTGATTTTACGGGCGTGAGGATCCGGAGTAGAAACGGCAAGCGGCAGACCCGCTTCACGGGCTTTTGCGGCAACGTCTCTTATACTGCTCTGGGCAATATTAAGCCTGAAAAACGCTCCCATTGAAGCACGAAGAGCTTTCGGGTTGTAAATATCGCACCCTCCGCAGACTATCATTCCGTCAAGTCCGAGCGCTTCCGCAGTTCTGCTGACCGCGCCTGTGTTTGACGGATCCTGAACGTTTTCAAGAACTATATATTTCCCGCCCGGAACCAGCGTGAAATCCGATATATCGTTATCGGGAATACGGCATACGCAGAACACTCCCTGAGGAGAAAGTGTGTCCGAAAGTTTCAAGCTTACTTCGTCACTGATAATATAAACTTCACGAGCCGACGGCAGAATACCGTTTAAATATCCGCCGAATTTTTCTTCAGCCTTGCGGGTGAAAAATAATTGCAGAATATCAATTCCGCTCAGCGCCGCATCCTGACAAAGACGGGCTCCTTCAGCAAAAAACATACCGTGTTTTTTCCTTTGAGACGCACTGTCCCGAAGGGATACGGCAAGCTTTATTTTATCATTATTTTTTGAAGTAATATTTTCCAATTTATTTTCACCTGCAGATTCACGGCATATTTCCGTGAATTATTAAACAAAAGTCACGCCCTGATCAAGGAAAAGGGCGTGATTACAGATTATTATTTAAGAGCTTCTTTAGCTTTCTCTGTGAGAGCTGTGAATGCTGCGGGATCAGCTATTGCGATCTCTGAGAGCATTTTACGGTTGAGCTCGATACCTGCTTTATTAAGGCCGTTGATGAATGTTGAATAATTCATACCGTTCATCTTTGCAGCGGCTGAAATACGGGTAATCCAGAGGCGGCGGAAATCACGCTTTTTCTGCTTA
>CADAMY010000221.1 GCA_902789095.1 Oscillospiraceae bacterium
GTATAAGGATTCGAACCTTAAATGACGGAGTCAGAGTCCGGAGTGTTACCGTTACACTATACCTCTGTGTCTTTGCACAAGTTATTATATCACAAAAAATTGAAATGTCAAGTACAAAAAACAAAAAATATTATTAACTTTACTGCTGCGGTGCAAGATATTCTTTCAGGAATCTTTCAAGAGCGTTCTGCCACTCAGGAAGCCTTTCAAAACCGGAATCATCAAGGCATTTCTTGGAAAGTCTTGAATTAAGCGGACGTACTGCTGCGCAGGGATACTCGGCACTCGTAACAGGATTAACCCTGACGTTTTTCCCCGCCTGCCTGAAAATTTCACAGGCAAACTCATACCATGAGCAATAGTTTTCGTTTGAGGCGTGATATACACCGTACTTATTGCTTTGCACCATATCGCAAAGAAGTTTCGCAAGATCGGGAGTATAGGTCGGCGACCCTGTCTGGTCGGCTACAACGTTAAGCTGATCGTGAGTTTCAGATAATCTGAGCATCGTTTTGACAAAATTGTTGCCGTTCATGCCGAAAACCCACGACGTTCTGACAATGAAATACTTAACGCAATGCTTTTTAACAGCCGTCTCCCCCGCAAGCTTTGACTCGCCGTAGACGTTGCAGGGAGCCGCAGCGCAGTTTGTTTCAAACGGAGAATCGCCTTTGCCGCCGTAAACATAATCCGTGCTGATATAAATGATTTTTGCTCCCGTTTCAGCGCAGATTTTTGCGATGTTCTCAGTCCCCAGCGCATTTACTCTGAAGCAAATATCACGGCATTCCTCAGCCTTATCGACCGCCGTAAAAGCGGCGCAGTGAATCACGGCATCCGGAGCATAATCTTTAATATATTCTCTGACAGCGGCTTCATTTGTAATATCAAAATCCGCCATATCCACGCCTTTACACGGGATACGGCGGTTTTTAAGTTCTTGTACAACATCAAAGCCTAACTGCCCGTTATATCCTGTAACGAGTATTTTCATCTGACTTATCCCTTATAAATAAATTTTACGTCGCTGTCCTTAAAAAGAGGAGCGTGTTTATCTTTTTCTGAAAGAATCGGGTTGTCAATATTCCACTCAACGCCGAACTCAGGATCATCGTATCTTACGCTTCTGTCGTTCTCGGGCGAATAGAATTTATTGACTTTATACATGGCCTCAACGTCGTCTGTCAGCGTTACGAAACCGTGCAGACACCCTTCCGGAATATAAAACATCTTTTTATTCTCACCGGTAAGGTGAACGCCTACCCACTTTTTATAAGTCGGCGAGCCTTCTCTTATATCAACCGCAACGTCGATTATTTCACCCCTCATGCAGGTAAAAAGCTTAGCCTGCGCCATCGGGTCGGTCTGACAATGAAGACCTCTGACAGTCCCCTTTTCTGCCGAAAACGAACGGTTATCCTGAACGAAATCGTCAAATATTCCGATTTCTTCAAACTTTCTTTTAGAATATGTTTCGGTGAACCAGCCTCTGTTATCGCCGAAAACATCGGGCGTAATTATCAACGCGCCATCAATACAAGTTTTTTCAGCTTTCATTATTTATTACCTTTTAAATATTCCGGGTCCTCTCTGCCCCATCTCGGTCTGCTGCCGGGAACGTCGGAATACATGATCTTTCCCTCGGCAACTCTGCGCAGATGCCTGCCGTATGACGACTTGCCGTATTTTGTTGCAGACTCAAGAAGCGCCTTTTTAGTTATCCATCTGTTATTATATGCAATCTCTTCGGGTGAAGAAATAATGATGCCCTGGAGCGTTTCAACGGTTTTGATGAAATTCGACGCTTCAGCGAGAGAATCGACCGTACCCGTATCAAGCCAGGCATATCCTCTGCCCATAAGCTTGATGTCAAGATTGCCGTTTTCAAGATATATCTTGTTGATGTCGGTTATCTCAAGCTCGCCACGCTCTGACGGTTTGAGACTCTTGGCGTAATCAACTACCTTATTATCATAAAAATACAAGCCTGTTACCGCGTAATTTGACTTAGGGTCGGCAGGTTTTTCTTCAATGGAAACGGGAGTGCCGTCCTTATCAAACTCAATTACGCCGAAAGCAGTTGGATTTTCAACGTAATAGCCGAAAATCGTTGCCATTTTCTTAGTCTTTGCAGCCTGACGCAGAATATGCCCGAGACCGCTGCCGTAAAAAATATTGTCGCCGAGAATCATTGCTACGCTGTCTTTACCGATAAACTCCTCGCCGATGATAAAAGCCTGCGCCAATCCGTCGGGATGCTCCTGAACGGCATAGGAAAGCTTTAATCCGAACTGATGCCCGTCGCCCATAAGCGCTTCAAACTTCGGCGTATCCTCCGGCGTTGAGATAATGAGTATCTCTCTGATGCCGGCAAGCATAAGAGTAGAGAGCGGATAATATATCATAGGTTTATCATAAACAGGCAGAAGCTGTTTACTCGTAACCATAGTCAGCGGATAAAGACGTGTTCCCGATCCGCCGGCAAGAATGATACCTTTCATTATAAATCCTCCGTCAAAAAGGCAAAACTGCCTTTTATAATTATTACCATAATAATACAAATATCCGATTTCGTCAATAGATTTGTGTTATTTTTCATCTTTCCTTTACTTTTGACATATTTTGTTTGTATAATATTTACAAATCAGCATATTTATTGACAATAAAAATCGTTAAAATTTCAGCGCTTTAACGCTTGAAATTGCTATAATTTTAATATATAATTATGAATAATTTATCCGGGAGGTGTATCCGATGAAAAAAGTTGCTGTAATAAATGATATTTCCGGATTCGGAAAATGCTCGCTTACCGCGGCTATTCCCGCAATATCCGTTCAGGGTGTGCAGGTCTGCCCTCTTACTACGGCTGTTTTCAGCAATCAGACCGGATACCCTGAATATTTTTACAGAGATATGACTGAGAATATTCCTGAAATCATCAGACAATGGCGCAATCTCGGAGCTGAATTTGACGCTGTTCTTACGGGATTTTTTTCAGACGT
>CADAMY010000222.1:0-2994 GCA_902789095.1 Oscillospiraceae bacterium
CGGGTCAGCAAGGTAAGAATTTTTTATAAATCCTTTATGATTTGCTCTTTCGTAAGACATTATTTTCTTTCTGTTGCCGCCGTCCGAAAAATAAAGCTCATCGCCGTAAGTAAGATCCCAAAGGAAATTACCGTTTTCGGTATATGCTTCGGGACTGTCCATATATGAAAACGTCAGAGCCTTGCCATCAGTCAGGATGATGTTGTTGATAAAATCAGCGGTATTTTTATCGCCTTCAACTCTTGAAAGAGCAGAAACTACTCTTACCTGCGACTCTGCGCTCAAAGCAAGAATATTGTTGCGCACAATATTTTTGTGGCCGTAGTGAAGATGATAGCTGTCGCTGCCGCAGGCATAGGCAAGATTCTTTTCTACCAGGATTTCCGACGAGCCCTCATCAAGATAAATTCCCCAGCCGCCGTAGCCGCCCTCGCCGGGGTCAGCCGCTACGTTGTGAATTACGTTGCCTCTTAAAACCGTTCCGGGCTGAACGCCGAGCGTATATATTCCGCCCATATCCGAAAGCCAGCCCTGACCTATATTGTAAATGAGGTTATAGCTTATATTGTTGTTGTATGTTATATTGTGTGAGAATCCCCATACCCAGCCTACTGAAATCGCAGTATAATAACCGTCGCATATTTCATTATAGCAGGCTGTTACGGAATTTGCGTGAATAATAAGTATTCCCACGGCGTTGAAATAAACTCTGCCGTAACCCGAAATCAGGTTGTTTACAACACTGATATTTTTTGTAACTCTCGGGTCGCTGTCGTCAAGATTTTCACCTCGGATATAAACCGCCTGAGCGCCGATATTTTTAAACACTGAATTTTCAACAGCAGAATCCTGCACGTTTTCGCCGATGAAAACTGCGCACGCCGCTATATCTTTGAATTCACAGTTTTTGACAGAAAAATCTTTGGCATTTACGCACTTAATACAAGTCGGCGCATCGTATGCCGCCTGAGAAAAATCTCTCTTTTCGGAAATGCTGAAACCATTCCCTCTGAAAACAATATTTTCAAATCGGATGCCGTCTGCTCCGTCAATGCTGATAAGCGTTTCGGTCTCGCCGCCCCAGAGAGTAATATTTTCTGCCGTTTCTCCGTTCTGAGGAATGTAATAAAGTATACCCTGCGGTTTATCAAGATACCATTCGCCGGGTTTGTCAAGCGCTTCAAAAACGTTTTCAAAGAAAAATCTTTCATTCTTGTGAAACGTCATTGACGAAGGCTTTGTAAACTCTACAAGTCCCGAAGAGCTGTCATAGCTTTTTACGTTGAGGATCTCGTCTTTCCAGAAATGAAGCACTCTTACAACCGCATCGTTTATGTTTCTGAAAGAAGGAATATCTTTTTTATCTGCAAAAAGAGCAGTATATCCCTTATGGAAATCCGCATCAACCTGAAGGTCGGGGTTTATGCAGTATTTGTCGTCAACCTTTTTTATATAGAGGTAACCGCTTTCGGGATATCTCGTGCGGCTGAGTATTTTTTCTTCATTAAAAAGAATGTTGAAGTCAGCGTCTTTGCCGACGTATTTTTTAAATGCTTTTACTCCGTTCACGCTGCATTCTTCAAATCCCGTGTAGGGCGTACCTGCTGTGAACATAACATTTTCGCCGTTGTACGCTTTGTACGTTACGCCGCTCTTATCCTGCGCGGTAAAGTTTACCGTATCGTTGAGAGTGTATCTGCCCTCTCTGAAATAAACGGTAACGTCTCCCTCTTTTGCCTTTGCAAGCTCTTTTGCAGCTTCAATCGAAGCTACGGGATTGCTGAAACTGCCGTCCGCGCCGTCATTTCCGCCGGGCGAAACATATATCGCCGCAGAATCAGCGCCGTGTGCCGTAAAGCCCATACACATCACTCCGAAAACAACTGTTAACGCCATAATAATACAGCTTAATTTTTTAACCATAACAACACCTCGCTATTAGTTATGTATTAATTATTACATATCATATAAATTTTATCAAGAGCATTTTATCTAAATAACGCAGAACGATATTTCGCCCTGCGTTTTTATACATAATTTTATTTTATCTCTCTCGGGTGTCTGCCTCGGTTGAGCTGCGGGAAATATGACGCGAAACGGTACTGCGGTTCTTCGTCAAAAATTATTTTGATTATCGGAACGTTAAGTATCGGGTCGGGACTATCCTGCGGAAGTCCTCTTAAAATAATTCTGTCGCCTTTATGCTCAAAGTCTATCGGCGTTCCGTCCATAAACTCGATCCTTACAGGTGAATTAAGGAATCCGCCAAGTCCCATCTCTCCGTTTCTCGGCGACCAGATTTTATTCCACATATAAACCGTGTTTCCTTTGGTGGTTGAGCGTGAAATTCCGTTTGCCTGATTTGTGTTGCCCCACGTCTTTTTAAGCTTGCCGTAAACTGCTTCGCCGTTTATTTTCAGCCATTCGCCGACTTTCGTCAGCGGCTCGATAACTTCTTCCGGCAGCGATCCGTCAGGCTTCGGGCCGACGTTGAGCAGCAGATTTCCGCCTCTTTCGCAGCAGGTCTGAAGCATTTTAAGAATCTGCTGAGGAGTATAGCTGTAAGGTACGGTCTGAGCTGAGTCAAGATATCCCCAGCTTATTCCGTTGAAGGTCATGCAGGCTTCCCAGTCCCGCTCGGAAGGAACGATGTTTTCTTCCGGCGTGCCGAAATCCTCGGGAAGTTTGCTTCTGTCGTTTATGATAATATGCGGCTGAATGGAACGCAGATACTGATTCCTTTCAAGCGAATCCCAGCCTTCCCACGATTCCATCGGAGCTGAAACATCGTACCAGAGAATGTCGATTTTGCCGTAATTTGTGAGCAGCTCTTCGTTCAGATCACGGATGTATTTTGTAAATCTCAGTCTCGCCTGAGTGTCGTAAGCGCAGATTCCGCCGTCGGGATGATGCCAGTCCATAAGAGAAGTGTAAAATCCGATTTTGAGACCGAATTCACGGCACGCATCAACAAACTCACGGACTATATCCCTG
>CADAMY010000222.1:3007-3387 GCA_902789095.1 Oscillospiraceae bacterium
TTTGAATCCCACAGGCTGAATCCCTCGTGATGTCTTGTAGTAAGCACCATATATTTCATGCCCGCTTTTTTGGCAAGCGCCGCCCATTCACGGCAGCAGCCCTCTTTGGGAGCAAAAGTATCGGCAAACTTTTCATATTCCTCAACGGGAATATTTTCGCATACCTGCGCCCATTCATTTCTGCCGAGCTGTGAATACAATCCGAAATGGATAAACATTCCGAATCTTGCTTCACGCCACCACTGCATTCTCTCGTCTCTGGTTGACGCTATTTGTTCAAGATATTCTTCAATGGAAAGCATAAGCTTTTCTCCTTATTCAAAATAAATTACTTTGTTTTCCTCAGCCGATTCCATTATCGCCTCAATAAGCTTTATAAG
>CADAMY010000223.1 GCA_902789095.1 Oscillospiraceae bacterium
GTAATATGTATATCGCTTTTATAAACTACTTCTTTATCAATAATGGAGATTTTGGGCACGGCAAAGAATCCTGCCATATTCTCCATAACTATTCTGCTGAAAATAACCTGCGTTGTCGATGTGCCGATATCAATTCCGACACTTAAAATGCCGTTATCCAATCTGCACACCTCCGCTTTTATCTGTATTCGTCAATTATCTTTCTGCCGAGATCGGGATAATTTCCTATTATAGCGTCAACCCCGTTAATTATCATGCGTCGCATATCTTCTTCTTCATTCACAGTCCATGTGTTTATACCAAGTCCGTTTTCACGGATTTCTTTAAAGAACTGATCGTCAAGCGTATTATGAAGAGGATGAACGTACTCAACACCATATTTTTTGGTGTACTCAGCAAAGCCTACGATACGGCTCTCTTCAAGGAATCCGCATTTAACATCAGGAGCAAGCTCCTTAAAGCGAAGCACGCTGAAATGATTGAATGAAGATATAATAATTCTGTCTCTTAAATCAAACTCATCAATAAGCTCAAGAACGGCTTTTTCAATTCCGGGATAATCGTAAACACCTGTTTTAAGCTCAATATTTGTCATAAATCCGTCAATGCCGCTGACAAACTCGAAGTATTCACGCAATGTCGGGATTTTCTGAAAATCAAACTGCCCTTTGAATGCCGCATGAGCGTCAAGCTTGCTGAGCTCATCATAAGTAAAATCAACTACACGGCCTGTGCCGTCAGTCGTTCTGTCAACAGTTTCGTCATGGATGATAACTAATTCTTTATCTTTGGTAAAATGAACGTCAAGCTCAATACCTTCGGCACCGGCTTCAACTGCCTTTTTGAAGGCAAGCATTGTGTTTTCGGGATAGCGTCCGCTGAAGCCTCTGTGTGCAAAATTTTTGGTCATAAAAACATCTCCGCAATTATTATCTTTCGTATTATACCATTATAAAAAAGTATTATCAATTACTTTTTGCAAATTTTTCGATATAATTTAAAATTATTTTTTATACTTCGTCAAAATCAACAAAAATTATGCTGATTATATAAACACATCAACAATAAGAGCAATCCTGTCTTTTTTGCTTTTTCCGCTGTCGTCCCTGATGATTGCTCTGCCCTTGCCTTTGATAACTATTTTATCAGCGGCTTTGAGCCTGAAATCAGGCTTTAAAATCTGCTCGTCGTTCACAAAAACCAAGCCTTTTTCGATAAATTCCGAAGCTTTGGTACGGGAAAGAGAGAACACTCCCGAGCATACGCTGTCAATCCTCGGAGTCTGAACAAAACAAAGCTTCTCTTTTATATTCGGGGTGTAATTCAGTTCGCCGACGTCGCTCATAACCGATATTTTCAAAGTTCCTCTGCCAGCCTTGAAAAGATTTGACTGAATAAACTTTGAGATAACCGGCAAAGCGAAAAAATAACAGCCTTTTTCGTCTACAAGAATGTCGCCGATTTTTTCACGCCTGATTCCGAGTCCGAGGATTGAGCCGAGATAATCCCTGTGAGACAGAGACGAGAATCCGTCTTTATCTGCTCTGAAAAGGACAATAGGCTGCTCGCCGCCGTTATCTTTGACGTATTCAAAAAAATCATCAATATAAAAAGGCAGAAAAATCAGAAGCTTTCTTTCAGCATTTTCATATCCGCCCCAAAGGAGCCATCGAACGCCTTTTTTTCTTTTAAGATACGACACGGCTATACTTTGCTTTCTCAAGTCAAGAAAGTCTGTGCTTGCTATAACCGAATTGTTTTCACACTCCGATATTTTATCCTCAATAACAGAAATTAAAAGTTCTTCATCATTCATATTATCACCTGCCTAAATATATCACATATTGTATTTTTTAACAATACCTATTGCATAAATTGTTTAATTATGATATTATCTTTAAAAAAAGACAGGAGGCAAAAATTATGACATTACCGCGTCCGGAATTTCCCGATCCTCAGTTTCAGAGAAAAGACTGGATCAACCTCAACGGCGAATGGGAATTCAGATATGATAATGAATTGAGCGGCGAAGAAAAAGAATATTTCAAAGCCGATACAGAATTTGACAAAAAAATTACCGTTCCTTTCTGCTCTGAAAGTAAGCTTTCCGGCATAGGAAACGTTGATTTCATTTACGGCGTATGGTACAGAAGAACCGTGGAAATACCCGAAAAATATCAGTCGAAGCGAGTAGTTCTTCATTTCGGCGCATGCGATTATAAAACAAGGGTGTGGATTGACGGCGAATTTGTCGGAGAACACAAGGGCGGTTATTTATCGTTTTTTTTCGATATAACTAAGTATATCAACAAAAATTCAATCACAATCACCGTTTTTGCAAAGGATGACACAAGGGATCCGATGCAGCCGAGAGGCAAGCAGTGTGAAAAATACCGTTCCTGCGGATGCGACTATACGCGCACTACGGGAATCTGGCAGACCGTATGGCTTGAAGCGACAGAAAAGGAATATATAAAGAGCTTTAAATTCTATCCCAATGCGGAAAACGGCTCACTTGACATTCAGGGAGTTGTAGTCGGCGACGGTAAATTTGAAGCGGTTGCTTATTATGAAAACAAGATTATGGGCGCTGCTTCTGCAGTAAGCCACGGCGGAACTGTAAATCTTCACCTCGATCTTAAAGAAAAACATCTGTGGAGCGTCGGCGACGGCAAATTATACGATATTGAACTTCGTTTTTGCGGCGATACTGTTAACAGCTATTTCGGTCTTCGTTCAATTAAGATCGAAGATATGAAATTCAAGCTCAATAACGAGACTGTATTCCAGCGTCTTGTTCTTGATCAGGGATTTTATCCTGACGGAATTTATACAGCGCCGACCGAAGAAGATCTTATAAAAGATATTCAGATTTCTATTGACGCAGGCTTTAACGGCGCAAGACTTCATCAGAAAGTATTTGAGCCGAGATTCCTGTATCACTGCGATAAAATGGGATATATCGTTTGGGGCGAATACGGCAACTGGGGT
>CADAMY010000224.1 GCA_902789095.1 Oscillospiraceae bacterium
TTGTTGCCGACGTGTATGAGCTTCGTTTCTATTCCTTCGTCTTCAAAAATTCTAATCATTTCATTCAGCGCAGTCGCCGTGCATCCGTTTGAATGCGGGCTTCCGTTTATCAACAATACTTTATACATAGAGTCCTCCTGTAAAGTTTATGAACACATTATATCAATTTTAATAATAATAGTAAAGCTTGAAATATAAAATATTTGTGATATTATAAATATAAAAGGAGGAATGAGCGTGAGTAATATATTATTAGCTTACTTTTCAGCAGAAGGTACAACCTCAAAAAAGGCAAAAGAGCTCGCCTGTACAGTCGGCGCAGATGTTTATGAGATAAAGCCTGCAAAGCCTTATTCAGCCGCCGATATAAAGTGGACCAATCCGCTGTCACGCTGCAACAGGGAGTGGATAAAGAAAGAAAGACCCGCACTCAGCGATAAGAACGCCGATATTGCAGGTCATGACGTGATTTTTCTTGCGTTTCCGATATGGTACTATTCCGCCCCGCTTATCATCAGAAGCTTTCTTGAACAGTACGATTTCAAAGGCAAGAAGATCGTTCTGTTTGCGACTTCCGGCGGCAGCGGTTTCGGCAAGACGGCTCAGCATCTCGCTTCCAGCGCACCGGGAGCTGAAATAACTGAAGGCTCTATGATGAACGGCAGCGTGGATTTTGAAAGATTTAAAAACGTATGATCAGTATTTAAGGGTGCAGATTTTTTGTGTCTGCACCCTGTTTTTGTTTTTTCGATGGAACCTTTATAGGTTTATCCTGCCTTCTGCGCTTCTGCTTCCGGAATTGCCTGAGCGCTGTTTTCTTCATTATCAAGTGCGTCGGCAAGCGAAGTATCCGTCATAAAAGTATCGCAGTTGTATAAATACAGCACGTCGGTAATACTGTACTGATCAAGAAGCGGATATGCGCTTTCGTAATAATATCTCGGGTCGATCATAATGATTTCATCAAAATACGGGTACATAAACTGCATCAGGCAGTTGGCGTATGAATCTTTAAAAACAAGAAGCTTTCTGCCTGTATCAGCCGTTGTTTTTATATCGACTCTCGGATAGTTTCCGCCGAAGAACACGGTGTAATGATCCTTGCCGCTGAGAGCAGATTCCTTATACATCGTCGCTGTCTTTTCCTTATTGTCAACGAAAGTTACGTTGTACTCTATATCCGTCTGCGGAACGTAAATTTCAACCTTGTCGGCGGTGCTGTATTTACCGCTTTTTGATGCAAGCGTGCCTGTGAAAGAATCGGAAACCATGTACGTTTTATAGTCATTCTTAGGTTTTATTCCCATATCTGCCGCTATTGCTTCAAAAGCGTATTTTGCTCCGAGGCTTGTCCAATGATGGTCCGTGCGGTAGAAAATATAGTCGTCCTTATGAGCAGTCAGCGCAGGCGTGACGTCTATAAAATCAACAGCGGGGATATTCTCTGCTATATAGCTTAGCTGCTCTGCCTGGTCAGGCACGGGTGCGTTATCAGGCAGCTTATCGGCATTGACCGTAACAGCGTTTGGTATTATTGCCGCATATGATTTGATTTTTTTATCTTTGATAAATGCGTTCATTGCCTCAAGATTCTTTTTAAGAGCTGCGTCATTCGGCTCGGACGGCTTTAAAAACAGAGTATTGTTTTTGCCGATATAAACTCCTCCGTTTTCTTTCTGACCGAGAAGCGTTTTGAATCTCAGATTCATCGTTATCCAGAAATCCCTGCCGGTAAAATGGTCGGCAAAGTATGCTTGAGCGTTTTTGAAAAAAGTTCCGTCAATCAAAGTCTCTTTAGAAAACTCAGGTCTTGAGGCAAGCTTTCTGTTTTCTTTATCCGAGAAATCTTTTGGCGGCACGATAAGCGTGACTGCTGAAAAAATAATTGAAAAGCACAGCAGAAGAGCCGTTATCCACATACCGGGGCGGATAGTTTTTCTTTTATTTTCATTTTTCGGAGAAGCTGACTGATTATTTTCCATTTTAACCCCTCCTTAAAACTGTGAATACAGGAATGACGAATAAGTGTCGCTTACCATTCCTGCGATGCTGAATATAAGCATGAGCGCAAATACAACCGTCTGCGCGATATAAAACCAGTTGTATTTTTTCTTCTGAATCATTATTGCGCTGCCTCTTACGAGCGGGAGCGAGCCGACAGCGCTGATGATCAGCAGCAGAGCGCTGCTGCCAAGGTAATACTGCGCAGCCGAATCATAAAGAGAGGCAAAGCTGAACATCTTCCCTATATAGCTGAAAGCCGTGCCGATGTCCGGCGAGAAGAAAAATACCCAGCCGATAACAACGAGCAGGAAAGTAATAATCTTTTTGATAAAAGACGGTATCTTATCAACAACACGGCTTAAAACGAACTTTTCAAGGATTATTAGTATGCCGTGATAAAGTCCCCAAAGAATGAAAGTCCAGTTCGCACCATGCCAAATTCCCGTAAGAAGCCAGACAACAAGAAGATTCCTTATCGTTTTATTTTTTCCCTGACGGCTTCCTCCCAGAGGAATATAAACATAATCCTTGAACCATGCGCCGAGGGATGCGTGCCATCTGCGCCAGAAATCCGATATTGAATCGCAGTAATAAGGATAGCGGAAGTTCTGAGGCAATTCAAAACCGAACACTCTGCCAAGCCCCATAGCCATATCCGAATAGCCGCTGAAATCAAAATAAAGCATAAAGGCGTATGAAAGTGCGCCTGTCCATGCGCTCAGTACGGTAAGGGATTCAGTTTCCATACCCGAAACGGCAGAGTAAGTTATGCTGAGCATATTTGCAAGCAGAACTTTTTTGGCAAGTCCGACAATAAACATACGGAATCCTGCCTCAGTTCTCTGCTTTGTTATATTCAATTCATTGAGCTGAATGCTCATCTGATTATACTGGATTATCGGGCCTGACGTAAGCTTCGGGAAGAACGTTACAAACAGGGCAAAATCGAGTATATTCTTTG
>CADAMY010000225.1 GCA_902789095.1 Oscillospiraceae bacterium
GGCATAGTTATCCATGGTTTTGTGATAATCCAGGTGATCCTGCGTAAAATTGGTAAAAACGGCAGTTTCAAATTCAAGTCCGAAACATCGTTTTTGAGCAAGCGCCTGACTTGACACCTCCATAACGCAGTATTCGCATCCCGATTCAGCCATTTCATAGAACAAGCGATACATTTCCGGCGGCTCGGGAGTAGTTAGCCCCTGCGAAGTCATAATAACCTCTTCACCTGCAAGAACTCTGACCGTGCCGATAAGTCCCGTCTTTCTGCCGACCGATTCAAGTATGCTCTTGATCATATGGGTAACTGAAGTTTTGCCGTTTGTGCCGGTCACGCCGATCAATTTAAGCTTTTTCTCAGGATGAAAATAAAATGCTGAGCAAATAACGGCGAGAGCTTCAGCCGTATCTTTAACGATTATTACGCTTTCTGCTTCGATCTTTCTTTGTGAAACAACAGCCGCCGCACCTTTCCTGAAAGCGAGAGAAATAAGCGAATGGGAATCAGTGTTTTCACCTATAAGGCACACAAAAAGTCCGCCTTCTTTTATCTTTTCTGTATCAGAATATATCCCCGTGATTTCCCTGTCTTTAAACGTGCCGCTGTATTCGATTCCTTCAAGAATTTCCGACAACAGCATAATCAGATAATGATGCAGATAAGTCCGCTGCAGCCTTCGTTAATTACTTTTTCGAGGGTTTCCTGAAGCTTCATTCTGGCGTTGTTCGGCATTCTGTAAAGCTTATTGTGAAGTCCTTCGTTTACAAGCTCGTGCAGACTTTTGCCGAATATATTTGAATCCCATATCTTCGCGGGATTTTCTTCAAACTCCTTGAGCAGATACATCACAAGCTCCTCGGACTGTGATTCACTGCCGACTATCGGAGCTACCTCAGTAGTTATATCAGCTCTCATCATGTGGATGCTCGGTGCGCTCGCTTTAAGCCTTACGCCGTATTTTCCGCCCTGCTTCATAATTTCAGGCTCTTCAAGGCTGAGTTCGTCTATCGTCGGCATTACGATGCCGTAGCCTGTTGCCTCGACTTCGTCAATAGCGTCTTTAAGGCGTTCATAGGATTTCTTGATTTTTATAAACTCTGAGAAAATATCCATCAGTTCTTCTTCGCCGCTTACCTCAACGCCTGTTTTTTCACTCAGCACTTTATAGAAAAGCCCGGGACTTACTTCCGCTTTAATAACCGACGCACCTGTTGAAAGGTCGGTTTCTTTTATATTTGCAGAATCAACGTATTCGCATTCTCTTAAAATTTCGGCAAACCGGCTCACGTCTCGTACTTTTGAAACGTTTTCCCCTGCCAACTTTACTGCGTCTCTTACGCTTGCTCTGAGCCAATGACTGCCGTCCAGCTTCATCACCCACTCAGGCAGGTCAACCTTTATTTCTTTTATCGGGAATTCGTGAAGAATGCCCGAAAGAATATCGGTAATTCCGTTCTGGTCAAGACTCATACAGTTCACTACCTGAACGGGCACGTCGTATTTTTGAGAAAGGCTTGCGGCAAGAGATATTGCCGATTCGCTGTCCGGCTCTGCGCTGTTGAGCAGAACTACAAAAGGTTTGTCTATATCCTTGAGTTCATTTATGACTCTCTGCTCCGCTTCTTCATACTCTTCTCTGGGAATATCGCTGATAGTGCCATCTGTCGTTATCACAAGTCCTATCGTCGAATGCTCGCTGATAACCTTCTGCGTACCTATTTCAGCCGCCATATTAAACGGAATTTCCTGCTCAAACCACGGCGTTTTGACCATTCTGGGATGGTCGTCTTCAATATAGCCGAGCGAGCTCGGTACGATATAACCTACGCAGTCTATCATTCTGACTTTGAAAGACGCATTATCGGGCAGACTGATTTCAACAGCGTCTTCGGGTATGAATTTCGGCTCTGTGGTCATTATCGTTCTGCCTGAAGCTGACTGCGGCAGTTCGTCGGTCGCTCTGTCCCGCTTGGATAAATCGCTGATATTAGGAATAACAAGCGTATCCATAAACTGCTTGATGAAAGTTGATTTGCCCGTGCGGACAGGTCCCACAACGCCGATGTATATGTCGCCGTTTGTCCGTGAGGCTATATCGCTGTAAATATTTGTGTTTGCCATAAACATTCCTCCGTTGATGAATATTGAACGTAATCAGTTAATCAAAATACAATCCGTTGTATCTTCATAGTAATGAATATGAACGGTTGTACAAGTTTATGACAAAAAAAATCACGGCTCAGCCGAAGCAAGCCGTGAAACAGATATTTAATTCAGATTTATGCCCACAGGAAAGGACGGATACCAATAAGCTTTTCGATCACGTCAAGAATTTTGATATAAGTCTTGATAACGATACCGTATGCGCTGCCCTCAGACACATGCCCCCATTTATTAGGAACAACGTATCTTGCAAACGGATCGTCAAGCATTTCGCCGTTGAATCTCATCTCCCCATCACAGGTGACGCCGGAATCGATCATATCATTATAAAGCTTTTCATTTTCTTCAAAACGCTTAGGATTGAATACGGAAAACTCGCCTTTGAGCGCACAGCCCTTATAGTATCTGTAAGAAAGCATTGAGCGCTTGACGTTTTCGATCTGATAATCTTCTTTTGCC
This sequence comes from Oscillospiraceae bacterium, assembly GCA_902789095.1. Taxonomy (GTDB): domain Bacteria; phylum Bacillota; class Clostridia; order Oscillospirales; family Acutalibacteraceae; genus CAG-488. The sequence continues at coordinate 2,622 of CADAMY010000225.1, forward strand.
ATACTCAGCGCATCCTGCCACATTCTGTCAGCCGCTTTTATATCCTTTAACTTAAACTGAAGGCAATCCTGAGCGTTTTCATAAATGCTCATGTGACCGTTTTTTCTGCCGCCTTTTTCAACGGCAAGTGAAATAAAGTCTTTTATATTCTGCCAGCCGTCGCCGTAATAAGCGGCAAGAAAGCCGTCAACCTCTTTTTCAAGGTCGCAGTAAGGATCCCGGAGGCATCTTGCGATCATATAGCTTTTAAGCTCGCCGAATTCAGCGTCAGCCATATACATATAGTAGTTGCCCTCTTCATATACGCCCTTGACGTTATGCTCATAGAACACC
>CADAMY010000226.1 GCA_902789095.1 Oscillospiraceae bacterium
TTAAGATTCTGAAGCATATCGCAGTTTGCAAACGCATAATTGCCGATTTGGGTTACACTTGAGCCGAGACTGATATCCTCAAGATTTGCGCAGTCTTCAAACGCTCCGTTATTGATAGAAGACACTCCGGACGTGACCGTTATGCTTTTCAGATTATCCGAACGGCTGAATGCGTAAACTGACATTGAAGAAACGGGATAAGAGATGGTATAGCTAATGTCTGATTTTCCCGCGGGATATCTGACTATCGACGTGCCGGTTTTATTCATGAGCAAGCCTGCGCTGTTAGCGGAAAAATAAGCGCTTGCGCTGTCAACGGTGAAACCCGTCAGCGAATTGCAGCCCGCAAAAGCTTTTGCGTTTACCGAAGTAACTGTCGAAGGAATATTAACGCTTACGAGTCCTGAATTTGCAAAAGCATTTTCATTGATAGATTTGACTCCTGCAAGATTAACATATTTCAGATTTGTGCAGTTAAAGAACAAATTTTTGCAGACAGACGTAACCCCGTTTCCGAATGAAGCAGTCATTCCGTCAGGTGAGCCTGACCCGTAAAAGACTGAAGTATCAGAAGAAGCGAGTTTATTGGTATCAATAACAACGTTTTCAAGTCCTGTGCATTCTGCAAATGCGCCCGAGCCGAGAGTGGCAACATTTACCGGAACAGTAACGTCTGAGAGTGAAACACAACCTTTGAAAGCAGCCGAATCAATAGTCTCAAGAGTTTCGGGAAGAGTGATTTCGTCAAGCGATTCGCAGTAAGTAAACGCTCCGTTTTCTATTACGCTTACCTGACCGAAATCAAACGATTCAAGCGAAGTACAGCTCAGAAAAGCGTACTCGCCGATCCTATCAAGACTGCCTGCGTTTATAACCTGTGTCAGCCCTTTGCATCCTCTGAAAGCGTATTTGCCGATATCCGTGACGCTGTCTGCGCAGTCAAGCGATGAGAGCTTCTGATACTTAAAGCCTGAGCCACCGTTGTAAAAAGCATATTCGCCTATACCGGTAACTCCGCTTTCAACAGCAACGGATTTTATATATCCCTGATATCTGTTCCACTCGGGCTGACTGCCCGGCGTAAAATCCGACATATCGCCGACACCGCTGAAGGTGATTACTCCCGAGTAAGTATCAAGACTCCACGTTACGTTATTACCTGCGCTGCCGCTGTAGCTTGCGGCTAATGCAGCAGGAGCGCTCAAAAGGCATACTGAAATAACTATAAGTGCGCTGAGGAAAAAACTGCATATTTTCTTCATAAAATCACCCCATTGTCATCATAATGATATTATAACAGAAAAATCAATCTTTTTCAAGTAAAATAATATGCTGATACGCTGCTTATCTTGATTTTAATTATAATTTATGATATATTTATAAACAAGGATGTGATTTTTATGAAAAAGTTTTTGCTTTTTTTCTGGAACATTTTTATAGCCGTCAGAAATCATATCAAAGATTTATTATTTTATATCAAAGATTTTTTCTATACCCGGACTCACAAAGCTCCTGTCATTATGAGCTGTGAAGAAACGGTTAAATATATACTTTCTACCGGATGCTCCGTCAGCCGTTTCGGCGACGGCGAAATGAAACTCATTTACGGTAAGAATCTTATATTTCAGAAAGCCGAGCCAAAATTAAGGAAAAGGCTTTCGGAAGTGCTGAGTTCAGACTCAGATGAACTTCTTATCTGTCTCCCGTCAATTTTTAATAATAGTCAGCTCTCCGACAGGAACGACTCAAAATACTGGAAAAAGCATCTTGCTTATACCAGAAAATACTGGTATCAAAACCTTCAAAAAGATAAAAAATACGGCAACGCATTTATTTCCCGATATTATATTGCACGCAAGGATAAAGCAGACGTAATACAGCAGTATTTTGAACTGATAAAAAAAATCTGGAACGAAAAAGATATAGTCATAGTTGAGGGCGAAAAGAGCAGACTTGGAATGGGCAATGATCTTTTTGACAACGCCGCAAGCATACAGCGTATTTTATGTCCGAGTTCAGAATGTTTCAGAATGTATGATAATATCCTTAACGAAATTAAAAAGCAAAGCACAAGCAAACTGATTCTGCTATCAATAGGCCCTACGGCGAGTATAATGCCGTATGATCTTTGCAGGCTCGGCTATCAGGCAATAGACATCGGCAATATTGATACGGAATATGAATGGTACCTTATGGGTGCGACCGAAAAAACACCTGTTAAGAATAAAATGGTTTACGAAGCTGGCGCCGGAGCCGGCGTCGGCGAAGCAGACGACCCCGAATATTTATCTCAGATAATTGCAAAAATATATTGATAAGGCGGTATATATATGAATCACACAGACAATGCAAACATTTTTAAAGCATTAGGCGACGAAAACAGACTTAAAATTCTTGAGCTTTTGCTCGACGGTGAAAAATGCGGCAGCGAGCTGCTTGAACAGTTCAGCATGGGTCAGTCCACCCTTTCGCATCATCTGAAAATGATGCTCTCTTCCGGAATTGTAAAAAGCCGCAAGGTGAAAACGGCTACATATTATTCCATAAATCCCGACGGAGCAAAAAAAGCTGTTGAGATTCTCTGCGAAATTACAGGAATAGAAAAAGATTCTGCCGCAAGTGAATGCTCAGCTCAGGAAGAGGAAGCAAGAAAACCTGCCGTCCGTCAAACGGGAAGCAGACCCAACGGCTGGCTGCTGTAACAAAAGGAGCAAAAATTATGAAACCGTTTATGGACAAGGATTTTTTGCTGTATAACGATACGGCAAAAACACTCTTTCACTCTTTTGCAGAAAAAATGCCGATTTTTGACTGGCATTGCCATCTGTCTCCCAAAGAAATCTATGAAAACCGTCAGCCGGAGGATATTGCTTTTCTGTGGCTGGCAGGCGATCATTATAAATGGCGTGCAATGCGCAGTTACGG
>CADAMY010000227.1 GCA_902789095.1 Oscillospiraceae bacterium
ATATGTTGCGTCAGAATACAAATTATCGTGAATCCACATCTTTATATACATTACCGTAGCTCTTGCCTGATAATCAGCAATATTTCTGCGGTTGTAAACAGGATTATCGGAATTGAAATCGAATTTGCCGTAAACTTCAAGCAGAATTTTGCAAAGCTCGTTAGCAAATATATCTTCAAAGGCGTTCTGGCCGGTGATATCAAAAGCCTTGGAATAAAATACTCTGTTCTCTTCAATGCAGGCAAACATAAGACGGAAAGCCTCGTGATACATTTTTTTACCGATAAGGCCTTTAGCGTTTTCATAAAGGTCGTTTTTGAGTATCCATTCAAGAATACTGTATTTATCCTGAAAATAATTATAAAAAGTCGACCTTTTTATTCCTGCTTTTGATGTTATCATACTGATAGTTATTTTAGAAAAATCATTTGCCGCCAGAAGTTCTTTAAGAGCGTCTGATATGGCGCAGTAAGTGTTTTTTCTCTCGTCCATTGTAATCACATCCCCGTAGATATTTTAATATAAATCCGAAACAAAATCAACAAATTAAACAAAATTAAAACAATGTTAATTTTTATGACAAATCCTCCTGTTTTGTCGTAAGAGGATGACGGATTATTAAAAGTGAATGTTTATTAATTTTCAGCCTTGTGTTAGAATAATGCAAATATTCTTCGGGAGGTTATAATTTGAAACTCGGAATAGATATTGGGTCAACTACAATTAAATATATATTGCAGGATGAGAATAATAAAGTTTTAAGTAAAAATTATTCTCGTCATTTTTCACGAATAGCAGAAAAACTATATGAAACTTTTAAAGAAATCGGCTCATTTTGTAAGGAAGATGACCTTATTGAATGCGCAATTTCTGGCTCGGCGGGCATGGGTATTGCCGAAAAAACGGGAATCAGCTTTGTTCAGGAGGTTTACGCAACGAGAACTGCGGTAAAAAATAAGCTGCCCGAAACCGACGTAGTTATTGAGCTTGGCGGTGAAGACGCTAAAATTCTTTACCTTACTAACGGTCTTGAAGTCAGAATGAACGGCACCTGCGCAGGCGGAACAGGTTCGTTTATCGACCAGATGGCAACGCTTCTTGATATCACTCCGCAGGAGCTTGACAGAATCGCCGCAGACGCCGAAAAGAATTATACGATAGCTTCAAGATGCGGCGTTTTTGCAAAGAGCGATATTCAGCCGCTTCTTAATCAGGGAGCAAAAAAATCCGACATTGCTATGAGCATATTCTACGCTGTTGTCAATCAGACGATTGCCGGACTTGCGCAGGGAAGAAAAATCGAAGGAAACGTTCTTTATCTCGGCGGTCCGCTTACTTATTTTTCACAGCTTAGAAAAGCGTTTGACAACGTTCTTAAATTAAAAGGCGTATTCCCTGAAGATTCGCTGTATTTTGTTGCTGCCGGAGCTGCGCTTTCTGATAACAAAACAGTTAAAACTCTGAAGGAATTTATTGAAATCGTTTCAAAAGCCGAAGGCAATAACGATTATCAGAGCTGTCAGCCTTTGTTTATCAATAAAGAGGAATATGACGAGTTCAGACTGCGTCACGATAAAGCCAAAGTCGGCACAGGCAAAACGGAGCCGGGAATGAACGCTTATATCGGTATTGATTCCGGCTCAACCACATTAAAAGCCGTTGTTATTGATGAAAATAACCGCATAGTTTATTCTGAATACAATTCCAATAAAGGCGAGCCGATAGAAATGCTCAAAGGCTTCCTTGAAAGAGTTTATGAAAAATGCCCGGATATCAATATCCTCGGTTCTGCCGCAACAGGCTACGGCGAAGAGATGATCCTGAATGCTTTCAATATTGATCACGGAATCGTTGAAACTATCGCTCACTATATTGCCGCTTCTGAATTTATGCCGGAGGTTGATTTTATTATCGACATCGGCGGTCAGGACATCAAATGCTTCAAAATCCGCAATGGTGTTATTGATAATATTTTCTTAAACGAAGCCTGCTCTTCGGGCTGCGGCTCATTTTTGCAGACGTTTGCCGAAACTCTCGGTTATACGGTAGCTGACTTTACAAAGCTTGGTTTGTTTGCCGCCGCACCTGTTGACCTCGGCTCACGCTGCACGGTGTTTATGAATTCATCAGTTAAACAGGCTCAGAAGGAAGGCGCGGGTATAGACAATATCTCAGCAGGTCTTTCAATAAGTATAGTCAAAAATGCGCTTTATAAAGTAATCAGAGCCGCTTCGGTTGACGAGCTCGGCAGCAATATAGTCGTTCAGGGCGGTACATTCTTAAATGACGCTGTATTAAGAGCATTTGAGCAGGAGATCGGCAAAAACGTAATCAGACCGGATCTGGCGGGGCTTATGGGAGCTTACGGCGCGGCATTATACTCAAAGAAGCGTTCCTCCGGCAAATCAAAAATCCTTGATGCTGATTCTCTTCGAAGCTTTACTCATAAAACGAGCGCTGTGACGTGCAATAAATGCACAAACCATTGCAAGCTTACTGTAAATACATTTGATTCAGGCAGAAAGTTTATCGCCGGCAACAGATGCGATAAGCCTTTGAATAAATCCGGTAAAACAGAAAAATACAACCTTTTTGATTATAAACGCTCACTTCTTGATTCTCTTGAAACGAAAGAAGGTCACAGAGGCAAAATCGGCATACCTATGGGTCTTAATATGTATGAAATGCTCCCGTTCTGGCATCCGTTTTTCACTTCTCTCGGTTTTGAAGTGGTATCAAATATCAAATCGTCAAGAAAGCTCTATTTCAAAGGTCAGTATACCATTCCGTCAGATACTGTCTGCTATCCCGCAAAGCTTGTTCACGGTCACGTTGAAGAGCTGATAGAAATGGGTATCGAAAATATTTTCTATCCCTGTATGAGCTACAATATGAATGAGG
>CADAMY010000228.1 GCA_902789095.1 Oscillospiraceae bacterium
ATTTGAGGAAGGAACGGAAACGATACCTTCATATTGCTTAAGCGGATGCAGAAGTCTTACAGATGTCACAATACCCGACAGCGTAAAAACAATCGGTGAACGTGCTTTTAATAAATGCACAAGCCTGAAAACGATAAGCCTGCCTAAATCACTTAAAACAGTTGGCTTAAACGCATTTTACGGTTGTATATCTCTCAGCGACGTCTATTACGCATCAACAAAAGCAGACTGGGATAAAATAGAAATCAAAGAAGGAAACGACAGCCTTCTTAATGCAAAAATCCATTTTGCTTCTGCTCAGACAATTAAGGTCAAAGCGAATGATATGACGCTCAATTATAAGCAGACCGGAAAGCTTGATTATACCGTAACTCCCGAATCAGACGATTATAAGGTTGAGTACATTTCATCAAACGAAAAGATCGTCACAGTCGATAAAAACGGAAACGTTAAAGCAGCAGGCAAAGGCACAGCGGATATTACCGTTAAGGTAACGGACAGCAAAGGCAATGAGTATAAAGATACCTGTAAGGTTACTGTTAAATATACCTTTGTTCAGTGGATTATCATAATTCTGCTCTTCGGCTGGCTGTGGTATTGATGCTGATGTTTTGTAAAACATATTAAATTGCTTCTTACATATCAGCGTATGATGAATTTATGAGGTGAAAATTTTGAAAACTATTAAAAAAATAATCGGTATCCTGCTGGCGGTAATGATGGCAGCTCAGTTAACTGTGATGTTCGCCGCCGCTGAAGATGATACCGCAGGCACTTATAACGGCTATTCTTATGAAAGACTGCTGGATTACGCTATTATTTATGAATACAGCGGTGAGGCAAAAGGCGAAATAGTTCTTCCCGAATATGTTGACGGACTGAAAGTATTAGGCGTCTATGGAGATCTTTTTGAGGGATGCACCGAGCTTGAAAGCGCTGTTTTCCCGGACAGCTATTATAATATAACCGGTAATGTCTTCGGGGGCTGTACTTCGCTGAAAAAAGTACATTTGCCTGAATCTCTTGAAGTGATGCAATGCTCTTTTATGGACTGCACATCTTTAATGGAGCTGAAAATCCCTGAAAGCGTTACAGAACTTCTCGGCTACGGTTATGAAAACTCAGGGTTTTATAACAACCCGGATAACTGGGATAACGGTTCATTTTATTACGACAACTGCCTTATGATGGCAAACAGCGAAAGCGCCGGCGAATTTCATGTGAAGCCGGGAACGAGACTCATAGCAAAATATGCGTTTGCCGGGAATGATAACCTGACAGACGTTATATTCCCTGACGGTCTTGAAACAATTTGTCCTGCAGCTTTTGACTCATGCAGTAATCTTAAAGAGCCTGTAATACCGGAAAGCGTTACTTATATCGGCAACGGCGCTTTTGAAGATACCGGTTTCTTTAATAATGATCTTTTTACTGACTATGCGGAAATAAATCTCGGCAGCCAGCTCGCTTTTGTAGGAAGGAAAACCGAGGGTAAATATACCGTTAAATCCGGAACAAAGTCAATAGGCGGCAGCGCTTTTCATATGTGCGAGAATATAACAGAAGTCGAAATACCTGAGGGCGTTGAATCTGTTGGTTTTGCAGCGTTTGCGATATGTGATAATATTGAGACAATCAGTCTCCCTTCTACTTTAAAAAGCATTGAAGCAGAAGCTTTTGCAAAATGCCCGAAGCTTAAAAATATAACGCTTCCGGAAGGACTCAGAAAAATAGGATATGAGGCTTTCTTTGACTGTCAGAATATTAAGAGCGTTACGATCCCTAAAAGCTGTGAAGTAATACAGTTCTTGGCTTTAGGTTATTATCAGGAAGAGAATTATGGTCCTTGCAAAAAAATGGAAGATTTCAAGATCTATTGCTACAAAGGCACAGCAGGTGAAAAGTACGCAATAGAGAACGGCTTTGATTATGAAATAATTAAAGAAGAAGGCAGCGTAAAAAGCGTAAAAGCAAAAGACATCACGCTGAATTATAAAAAATCAGCCGATCTTTCTGTACAGATCACAGCCGATCCCGACGCAGTTTATACCGTTAAATATGAAAGCTTCAGTCCCGAAACAGTTACAGTTGATGAAAACGGTAATATTTATGCTGCTAAAAAAGGCTCTGCCCGTGTCAGAGTTACCGTTGAAGATTCAAACGGAAACATTGTAAGTGATACCTGCACAGTTACTGTAAAATATTCAGCAGTTCAGTGGATAATCAAGATTCTGTTTTTCGGCTGGCTTTGGTATTGATAAACAATTTTTTTGAAAGCTTATTTTAATAAAACCATATAATAAATCCGCCGTCTCTGAGGTCAGATTTTTCTGACGCCGGGGACGGCGGATCATATTTAATTATTATTTACTTACAAAACCCGGATAATATATCAAGAGGTTTTATTGATTGCTTCAGCAAGTTAAAAATGAATCTGATAAAATTAAGATACGACGGACTGTTTTTAAGTCTTTGGAATGCGTCAGGCGCTCCGGTTACGGGATAAACCGTGTCCGCGTCATCATCTGCTTCAAGGAATTGAGGGAACTTTTCAAAAGAATCAACGCTTACCGTGTCGCTTGTCATCACAAGATCAAAAAGCTCGTCAATGCCTGCGTTGCCGTTGCAGTGAAGCCAGTCACGGACAAACCAGGTGCATTCAGGCAGAGCGCAGGTCGAAGCGTCTATCATGTTGTCAGGGGAAAGATGATCCCTGTTATTTAAATTACTTAAATAATCATCACTAAGCGGCTCTTTTACATTTCCGCAGGCTGCGCCGAGGGATGCAAATTTCGTATCTACCGTTCCGTCAGACGTTGATTTCCACAGTGTTACGAGCGGAGTCCTCTGAACGTTGTAACCGCATATAATGCAGAGCTTT
>CADAMY010000229.1 GCA_902789095.1 Oscillospiraceae bacterium
GTTTAAAATGGAATATAAGAAGCCGCAGATAAAAGCGGAAAGATTCACATTGCAGGACGCTCTTCTTGCAGAAGAACTCAGCGCGGCGGAAGACAACCTTCCCGGTTTTCACGATGACGACAATACCATCGGCGGACCCGGTCAGGAAATAATCAGCCACATCTTTGAAACTGTATTTGATATTATATAAAACAAGACCGCATTGATTTTTTAGTCAGTGCGGTCTTAAACATAATAAAATGACAGTTGATTTCATATGTAAAAAGTCAGTTAGTCGAAAAATGGATTTTTCAGTGCGGATGTTAATTTAACAGTTTCTTCTTTCATATCAAAAGATACACGGTATTGTTTTTCACCATACTGATCAAAGATCTTTATATGAGATAAAGCAGCTTCAAAAAGCGGCGCACGAAAATGCAATTCTTTCATAAAGCTGCATTCGTCAAGTATAATCAGAAAACATCTGCCGTCGTCTTTCCAAAGTACCGACGAATAAAAAGATCGGCAAAGAGAATCTAACGACCGGATTATTTTTTCATTAAACTCAGGAACGAATGTAAGCTCGGCAAGAGCTGCGCCGTATTTTTTGCAGTTCTTTTGAAAAGCTTCACGGTTGGCGGCGCTTAGCTGCCTTTTGATTTCTTTATCATTGATTTCAATTTGACTCTCAAAAGTGATTCGGAATTCAGTAAAATTCAACGCTTCGGCTATATAGTACGAAAGGGAGTCGGACAAAACCTGAACGAAAAAATCGGGCTTGAACGAAATGTGAAGAAGCGACGGATCGCTTTTATCGAGGTATGCGGAATCGTATTTTATATATGCCGCTGATTTTATTGATTCGATAACGTCATCAGGCGGACTCCCGTCAGGGTCAAAGTGACGCCATATCCCGCCCAAGCCGAAAATGTTATTTCTGAATACTCTCGGCGCAGGTTTCTCGTTCTGACGATAAAAGCAAACTGAATTCAAAGATATTTCTTCAAAGTGACCGTTCAGGCTATTATTCCGATTGGAGATCGGCTTATATTTCAGGCATCCGGGACAATAATTCAAAATAACTTCTCTTAGTTTTTCGTTATAATCTTTTTGAGAAAAGAGTTCGACCTCTACGGGGAAAACATCCGAAACGTCGCAGATCGTGATTTTGGCGTCTGCATATCCGTATTCGCTGTAAAAATACGGTGCAATACAAATTCCTTTATCAACGTCGGCTTTTGGCACGTTGTTGTTTTCCGTCAGCAAACGTAACTCTATCGGTTTGTTTATATCGACGGATCGTAAAAATTCCTCAAAAGACGAATATTGATCCGGAACGAGATAATAAAAATCTCTGTAAAAGAAAGCAAGACGTTTTTCTCCCATATCCATCCTCCATATTTTTTTGAAAATAAAAGAAGGCTTATGTGTTCATATTTGCAATTACTGACGAAATTCAACCATGAAACCGCGCGGATAATGAAAAGCGAGTATCCATAACTCAAATCCGTTATGAATACTCGAAATGGTCGGAGTAGTCATACAGTACTTTTTATTATACCGACGGAATACACATATTCAAATCTTTTCAGGCATATCACGTTTATCGACGATATGCCTTTTTGTTTTATATACTCTCTTTTGCCGTGAATATCTTTCTTAAAACATTAAAACAGCTTGCTCAAATAGTCTGTTCTGCCGTCAAGAACTCGAACGATTTCGATTATATCATCATTGACTTCATAAAAAACAATCTGCTTATTAATAATGATGTATCTGTATTTAACATCGTCAGTTAAGGAAAATTTATCCGACAACAATGCTCCGAGATTTGGATTGTCTTTTAGCAAAGAGATTCCTCTTGCAATTTGTTCTTTAAGTTTTTGAGCTGCCTGAGGATTTTTCAAAATGTTTTTTATATAATCAGATGTTTCAATTATATCCTGCACGGCAGCAGGTCTATAAACTATCCTCATAGTTCAACACCAAGCATCTTTAATGCATCTGCTTCATCAATAATATCACCCGACTGCTTGCCGGCTTCAAGCTCTGCAAGCAGTTTTTTCATGGCTTGGGCTTTCATGTATTCCCCGTTGCTTTCAGTTACAGGGAATGGCAGCCCTCCTGCATTGATGGATTGGTTGATAAAAATATTGATTGCCTGAGTTAATGTCAGACCGCTTTTTTGATAAACATCTTCAACCTTTTCTTTTAACTCAGGGTTAATCCTGAATCTGAATGTATCTGTTTTATTCGTGTTTGCGTGTTCCATATCAATGCCTCCTTCAATGTTATTATATCACTAAAGCCTCAAAAGTCAATATTTGTAGCCACATTGTGTTAGACAATTAAAATTGAAATAGAAAAAAAGCAAAAGTGTGCTGACAGCATTTGACTTTGTACTGCTAATAGTATTATAATTATTATAATTCAGGAAAAATGTGGATTTATTGTATTGTATATGATACAATAATAATATCCGGCACTTAATTAAAGGAGGATAATTCAATGAAAAAGTTTTTAAAGCATTCATTTGCAGTGCTTATGGCAGTAGTAATTATACTGTCTGCTGCACCGATGAGCGGATTTGTCGGGCTTGAGCTGCCAAGCTTTGATTTCAGCTTTTTAAAAGCATCCGCAGCGGATTACACAAGCGGGTATTATACCTATACGCTGGATAGCAATAATAAAGCAACAATTAAGAAAGTCAGCACAGAAATAAGCGGTGCTGTTACTATCCCTAACAAATTGGATGGTTATGACGTTGTTGCGATAGGAGAATATGCGTTTCAGGATTGCAGCGAGATAACAACAATAACAGTACCTGACAGTGTAGAAACTATAGGAGTCGGTGCTTTTAAGGGATTAAATAACCTTACCGATATAACACTTCCGTTTGTG
>CADAMY010000230.1 GCA_902789095.1 Oscillospiraceae bacterium
TTTACGGGTCTCGGCGCTCCTTACTGGGATATGTATGCAAGAGGCTGTATCGTAGGACTTACGAGAGGCGTAAACAAAGCGCATATTGCAAGAGCCGTTCTTGAAGCCATCACTTTACAGATGACAGATCTGCTCGTTGCGATGAATAAGGACAGCGGAATCGAGCTTACCGAGCTTCGTGTTGACGGCGGAGCGAGCGTAAGCAATATAATGATGCAGATTCAGAGCAATATGATAGGCACTTATGTAAACAGACCTAAAACCGTTGAAACGACGGCTCTTGGCGCAGCGTACCTTGCAGGTCTTGCGGTAGGATTCTGGAAGGATCTTGACGAAATTGAAACAAACCGTGAAATTGACAAGGTATTTATTCCTGAGATGGACAAAGAAACAAGAGACAAATTCTATGCAGGCTGGCTCAAAGCTGTTGATAGAGCTAAAGCATGGGAAGAACAATAAATTTATAACTAATTCAGAAAGGTTGATATTATTATGCCAAAAATGAATCTTGATTGGACAACTGTACACGATTTTATGCGTGACGCTTTTATGGGCGTAGGCGTTCCTGCCGACGATGCTGAAATCGTAGTAGACGTTATCATGGAATCCGACAGACGGGGAATCGAATCCCACGGCTGCAACCGTTTCAAGCCGATTTATATCGACAGAATCAATGACGGTATCCAGAATCCCGTAACGAATTTTGAAATCGTAAAAGAAACTCCCACAACAGCGGTAGTTGACGGCCACGACGGAATGGGTCAGGTTATCGGCTATAAATCAATGCAGATGGCTATTGACAAGGCTAAAGAATACGGTATGGGTATGGTTGCAGTACGCAATTCCTGCCATTACGGTATTGCAGGTTACTATGCAACTATGGCTTCTAAAGCAGGCTGCATCGGCATCACGGGCACTAACGCTCGTCCTTCGGTTGCTCCTACTTTCGGCGTTGAAGGCATGTTCGGCACTAATCCGCTTACTATCGGTATTCCCACTGACGAAGATTTTGACTTTGTTATCGACTGCGCAACTTCTATAACTCAGAACGGCAAAATCGAGTATTATGAGAGAATCGGCGAAGACGTTCATCCCGGTACTATTATCGGTCAGGACGGCAAACCTGTTGAAGGCGACGCAGGCGCAGCTCTTAAAATGATAAGAAACGGCACGGCTGCTCTTACAACCCTCGGCGGTGTAGGCGAAGCTCTCGGCGGATACAAAGGCTACGGCTACGCTATGGTGATCGAGCTTCTTTCTGCCGCTCTTCAGGACGGTCAGTACGGCAAAGCTCTTGACGGAAAAGATGCAGACGGCAACAAAGTTCCCTATCATCTCGGCCACTTCTTCATCGCAATTGATACAAACCATTTCCTCGGCGAAGAGCTTACGCGCAAAAAAGCGGGCGATATCATCCGCTCTGTAAGAAATTCAAAGAAAGCTCCCGACGCTGAAAGAATTTATTCAGCAGGTGAAAAAGAGTGGAACGTATGGCTTCAGCGCAAGGATACGGGCGTTCCGATCAACGAGTCTGTTCAGGCAGAGTTTTCAAAGGTAAGAGACGACCTCGGTCTTAATTATAAATTCCCGTGGGATTGATTAAAGGAGAAAAATACTATGGACTATGCAAAAGAATCATTAAAACTGCACTATGAATGGGCAGGCAAAATCGAAGTAATCGCAAGATCAAAGGTTGACAATACAGAGGCTCTTTCGCTTGCGTATACTCCCGGTGTTGCTCAGCCCTGCCTTGAAATCCAGAAGGATATAAACAAAAGCTATGAGCTTACCCGCAGACATAATCTCGTTCTCGTTGTAACAGACGGCACCGCAGTTCTCGGCCTTGGCGATATAGGCCCCGAAGCAGGTATGCCCGTTATGGAAGGCAAATGCGTTCTCTTCAAGGAGTTCGGCGGCGTTGACGCTTTCCCGCTTTGCGTTCGTTCAAAGGACGTTGACGAAATAGTAAATACCATCGCTCTTATCGCCGGCAGCTTCGGCGGAATCAACCTTGAAGATATTGCCGCACCCCGCTGCTTTGAAATCGAGAAAAAGCTCAAAGAGCGTGTTGATATTCCCGTGTTCCACGACGATCAGCACGGCACGGCTATCATCACACTTGCAGGCTTGCTCAACGCTCTTAAAATCGTAGGCAAAAAGATCGAGGACGTTAAAATCGTTACCTCAGGCGCAGGCGCCGCAGGTATCGCAATCATCAAGCTTCTCATGAGCATGGGTCTTAAAAACGTTATCATGACCGACCGCACAGGCGCTATCTACAAGGGCCGTGAAGGACTTAACCCGATCAAGGCTGAAATGGCTGAAATCACAAATCAGAACTGTGAAAAAGGCAAGCTCGCAGACGTTATCAAAGATGCTGACGTATTTATCGGTGTTTCGGCTCCCGGCACTCTTACTAAAGATATGGTACGCACAATGGCAAAAGATCCCATCATTTTTGCCTGCGCCAACCCGACTCCCGAAATCTTCCCCGACGAAGCAAAAGAAGCAGGCGCAGCCGTTGTTTCAACAGGCCGCAGCGACTTCCCGAATCAGATAAACAACGTTCTTGCTTTCCCCGGAATCTTCCGCGGCGCTCTTGACGTTCGCGCAAGCGACATCAACGATGAAATGAAGGTAGCGGCTGCTTACGCTCTTGCAGGTCTTGTATCTGACGAGGAGCTCAGCCCGGAATACATCATTCCCAAGGCATTCGATCCCAGAGTAGGCAAGACTGTTGCTGACGCAGTTGCAAAAGCCGCAAGAGAAGGCGGAGTTGCAAGAATATAAATTTTTTTCAGAGGTGTTACATTGTCTGTATATAATATAGCAGGTATAAACGTTGAATATGACTGCCATTACCCTTTGC
>CADAMY010000231.1 GCA_902789095.1 Oscillospiraceae bacterium
TTGAACTGTTAGGGATTAGTCAATGACTTTTTCTCATAATCTTTCAAGTGTATTATTTAAAGTGTCCATAAATTTTTCAGACATAATTGCGCTGCTTTCGATGTGCACTTTGCCGTTATCTAAAATAAGTGTTGACGAATCGGCGTTCTGTTTCAGCTCTCGTATTTCCGAAAAGCTGTATTGAGTTTCCTTACCGAACATTGTTGTGTAGATAAACATATTGTTATCTGTCATATTTATGCCCTGATTTTTCCAGCACATAATTGCCGCTGAGCCAAGCAAAAAGCAGGCAATAAAACCGATTAGCAAATATATTGAGGTTGAAAATGACAGTATAAGACATACGCAGGATAAAATAAGAAACACAATTCCCAGAATACGAATCCATGAAGGTAAGTACATATCTTTGTTTTTCTGTTTCATATCTGTTCCTCCAAAACCATTTTATCTGCTTATTTAATTTGCTTTTCAGTTTAAGTCTTATTCCCACTCAATAGTGCCTGACGGCTTCGGGGTGAGGTCAAATACTACACGGTTTACGCCGGGGACTTCTGTTGTGATTCTCTTTGTGATCTTGTTGTCGTGTTTACAGCACGGATGATAACGGGATATGCAAATGTGAGCTTGCCGTCTTTAATGCCGACTGATTTGAAATCAGGCACGGCGGTGAAATACTGCCATACTTTGCCTTCAAGTCCGTTGAGAGCAAATTCTTCTCTCAATATTGCGTCGGATTCTCTTACGCATTCAAGTCTGTCTCTTGTAATTGCTCCGAGGCATCTTACGCCGAGTCCGGGGCCGGGGAACGGCTGACGGTAAACCATGTTATCTGGCAGACCGAGAGCTTTGCCGACTACTCTTACTTCGTCTTTAAAAAGAAGTTTAACAGGCTCAACGAGCTCAAACTGAAGGTCTTCGGGCAGTCCGCCTACGTTGTGATGAGCCTTGACTCCGTCTTCGCTTTCAAGAATGTCAGGATAAATCGTGCCTTGAGCGAGGAAATCTATATCGTCAAGCTTTCTTGCTTCTTCTTCAAAAACTCTGATGAATTCAGCGCCGATTATTTTTCTTTTCTTTTCAGGCTCTGCGACGCCTGAGAGCTTGTCCAGAAAACGGTCAACAGCGTCAACGTAAACGAGATTGGCGTCCATCTGATTTCTGAAAACGTCAACAACCTGCTCGGGTTCGCCTTTTCTGAGCAGACCGTGGTTAACGTGAACACATACAAGCTGTTTGCCGACAGCTTTGATCAGCAAAGCTGCAACAACTGATGAATCAACGCCGCCGGATAGAGCAAGCAGAACTTTTTTTGAGCCTATCTGCTCACGCAGGGCGTCGATTTGCTCGGCAATAAATGCCTCGGCAAGCTCAGGCGTGGTGATCCTTTTCATATCGTCAGGTCTTTTGTTAGGATTCATAAATATCAAACTCCTTTCAGATTAACATAATTATTATATCAAATATAAGCGATACAGTCAATTGATTATTATTCTTTTATGTATGCTCTTGCGTCAAATTTTGCGCCGATCGATGCGGCGATTTCAGCGCATTTTTCGATTTCTTCTTTTTTGATGATGTCAACGACAGTCATTCTGACGTCTATGCCGTTTTTAACGCATTTTTTTGCAAAATTGAGCATAGCGTCAAAAGAATCAATGCCGAATTTTGAACGGGTGAGCTGAAGGTATCTCTCTTTATCAGGAGCGTTCAGGCTGATCGACACGGAATCAATATTTCGGCAAAGCTCTTCCGTGATGTCTCTGCCGTTCACAAGACTGCCGAGACCGTTCGTGTTGACTCTGATTTTAAATCCGAATTTTTCTTTGAGATACTTTGCAGTTTTTATAAGATTATCAAATTCACACGTCGGCTCGCCGTAACCGCAGAAAACAGCCGAACTGTATCCTGAAAGATCAGCGCTGTCAATAGCCTCTTTAATCTCTTCAAACGTCGGCGCCTTTTCGTGCCACATGTGAGTGCCCGTACCCATTTCGTCCTTGTTGTTCCTTACGCAGAATACGCAGTCACACGGGCATTCGTTAGTTATGTTAAAATAAAGTCCGCCTTCAAAATCATAAATAATATCTGCCATTTTTCTAACCTCTGTTAATTTTTGTTCTGTCAATTATTGACCCTATAATCATAAAAATGACCGTACTTCCGCCTGCCTGAACGAGCGATCCCGGTACGTCGGCAAGCGCGCCTGCGGCTGTACCGTAAACCACCCATGAAGCAAAAAAGTACAATACTAATGTAATTATACCAGAAATCAGGGACATTGTAAACGCCTGCCACGTGACAATTTTCTTATGTTTTGAATATTTATGATAAAGTGCAAAAGGTACTGCGTTCACGGCTTTAATAACAAAAGTAAACGGCACCCAGTTAATAAATCCCGATATTGCGTCTGCCATTGCGCCGCCGACAGCAGCCGCCATCAATGAATAAGGAGCCGGCAGTAAAGACGCCGCAATATAAATCATAGCGTCGCCGAAATGAACGTATCCTGCCTCGCTCGGAAGCGGCAGATGAACGGTAGTCAGCGCCGCAGTAAGAGCGGCAAAAAGCGCCGCCATAGCAAGATAAACTGTTTTTCTGTTTTTCATAATAATTTCAAAAACGGCTCGAAGCATATACCTTCTTCGGGCCTTGTTCCTTCCGTAATAGTTGCTCTTACAGAAGCTTCAATAAAAATCGAAGCTCTGCTCACAGCGTCAAAAACACTTTCGCCTTTGACGATTCCTCCGCATACTGCCGCCGCAAATAAATCTCCGGTGCCTGAAAAACTGCCGTCAAACGCAGTTGCGGAAACGATATCAAATTCGTTTTCCGTAATAATACAGTTGGAGATTTTGCCTTCGTATGCGGGTACGCTTGTAACGATGATGCATTTAATATCCGTACATCGTATAAGCGCCCTTGCTTTGTCAACTATCAGTTCGGTAAGCTTTTTTGTATATGCGCCGCTGATAAACCTGTCGTAATCGCATCCGGTAATGACGGCAAATTCCGTAAGATTCGGCGTAATAATATCCGCCGCAGATGCAAGCGAAATAACTGCTTTGCACAGCTCATCGGAATAAGCCGAATAAATTTTGCCGTTATCCGCCATTACGGGGTCAACTATCAGCAGGTTATCCTCAGTCCTGAATTTTCTGCAGAAATCCCTGACGTATTCAACCTGACGAACGTCTGAAAAAAATCCCGTAAGAACAGCGTCAAATTCAGCTCCGAGATTGCGCCATTGTCTGATGATTTCAGGAATATTCTCAGTCATATCTCTGTAA
>CADAMY010000232.1 GCA_902789095.1 Oscillospiraceae bacterium
CTTCATCTTGCGCTTGAAAGTATAGGAGTGAAGATGATCCGTTATCATCATTCCGCTGTATCCTTTTGAAACATAGAGCTTTACTGCTTTTGCCGCAGCCATTTCGCCGCAGTTGCTCGTTTCTTTTGTATGAGAATGAAGTTCAATAAGATAATTTTCCATTTTAATCACCATTAGGATTATACACCTAATAGGCGGTTAATTCAAGCGGATTTAATATAAATTATCAGGATCGATGTTCTTTTTTAAAGTCGGTGATTCTTCTTTTTCGCTGAAGCGGCGATCTTCATATTTGATAAGATAATAATTACCTGTTTCAAATTCACTTGAAACAATGTATTTATTGTTATTCCTTACAGCTTTTTCAAATTTCTTTATAAAATCTGTATCTGCATCTTTCTTGTTGCAGTCAAATACAAGATTATACTGCTTTATAATCCCAATCTCATTTTCAGGGTAGAGGGCGATACATAATTTATCGTATCCTTCAGGGAAGCAGTATATTATATTCTGAGAGTTTTTATTTATCGTTATAACGTTATCCTGATTATATATTTCAGTTCCGAATACTTCGTTCACAGTTTGTGAAAACAGCGTTAAATTACAGTACGGACTTCGCTCTGAACAGGAGCAGAGACAAAAGCTTAATAAAACTAATATTATCATACGCTTTTTCATCTGATATAGTCCTCACTGCCGAATTTTTGCCTCAGCTCACCAAGAACACGTTTTTCAATTCTCGATACATAAGAGCGTGAAATACCGAGCTTTTTTGAAACTTCCCGCTGAGTAAGCGGCGGCTGATTATTAAGACCGTATCTGAGAATTATAATCGTTTTATCTCTTTCGTCTTTGATTTCATTGATAAAACGATACATCTTTTTGTTAAGAGTTTTAATATATATTTCATCAAGGATCGTATCTTCTGTCGATATTATATCCATAAGAGTCAGGGGATTTCCTTCGCTGTCTGTATCAATAGGCTCGTCAATCGAAATATCAGACGCAGATTTTTTCTGTGATCTGAAAAACATCAGTATCTCGTTTTCTATACATCTTCCTGCGTAGGTCGCAAATTTAGTGCCTTTGTCGGACTTATAGGTGTCTACCGCTTTAATAAGTCCGATAGTGCCTATCGAAATCAGATCATCCTGCATCTCGGCTCCCGAATAATACTTTTTGATAACGTGCGCTACAAGCCTTAGATTATGCTCGATCAGCTTGTTTTTAGCTTCTTTGTTGCCCAGTTCTTTTAGCTTAATAAGCCTTTCTTCTTCCTTAGGCTTAAGAGAAGGGGGAAAAGAGCCCTGATCGCTGACGTGCAGAATAAAAAATAAAAAATCAGAAAAAACGTTAAGTATAAAATCAAACATATTATCACCGGTTTATTTATATGATGCCGCAGATAATATTTTGCATGTCCTGCAAAAGAAAAACGCCTGCGGATTTACGCAAGCGTTTAAGATTTTACAGATATTTAAAGCCACGTCGTCAAATGGCTAAAATAATTATACCTTATTCTTTTTTGCAATTTTTATTAATCTTGCAATAGTCGGGCTGAGAATAAGATTTACGGCTAATTCAATAAAGAAGTTGAAACCGACAAACGAGAAAAGAATAAACTTGAGAGCGTTTGTTCCGGCTGCCCATTCTTTGATCGCAGGCAGGAAAAACACGAAACACCCGAGAATAAATATTCCGGTATTGACTATCGGTGTAAGTATACCCGAAACGTAAGTTGCCGCCGTATCGTTCTTTTCTTTGATAAGATCGTACACAAGACCTGATGCAAAACCGGCAAGGATACCTTTAAGCATTACCGTGATAATAGTGCCAGGTGCCGTGATTGCAAGAAATTCACTGGCATCGCCGGTAAGAAGTACGGCAAGTCCGAATGCTCCGCCGAGCCATGCTCCTGCCCATTTACCGTATAGCGCAGCGCCTACTACTATCGGTACAAGCGAGAGTGTGATTGAGAATTGCGAGGTTCTGATGGTCTTACTGACAAACTGTAAGACGACGACAAGAGCTGTCAGCAGTCCCATCATGGCAAGACTTCTGGTTGTTTGTTTGTTTGACATATATATTCCTCCTTGCTGCTGCTCCGAAGATACAGCGCATAATATGCAATATCAAACTTTTTGATATTCAATTTTATTTGACGTTTTTATTGTATATTGTTTTTAATCCTTCAAGCAGAAGATGCGGATCGTAAATGATTTCACGATAACAGCTTTTAATTATTTCTGCTGATAATCCGCCTGTTGCAACGGTAGTTTTTATCGTTCTTCCGAATTCCTTTTCCATTCTGTCGCAAAGTCCGTCAAGCATTGCCGCAGTGCCGAGTACCGTGCCTGCAAGCATACAGTCCGTCGTATTTGTTCCGATAGCCGTAGCAGGAGTACGAAGACTGATGGCAGGGAGCTGTGACGTTTTATCTGCCAGTGCGTTCAGCGAAATTTTTACTCCTGCCGAAATCGTGCATCCTCTGAAGCTTGCTGTTTCATCAATAAGAATTATTTTTGTAGCTGTGCCGAGGTCAATAACAAAGCACGGAAGCGGATATTTTGATATAGCACCTACGCTTGCAGCGACAAGATCGGCTCCGACCTGCGTATGTGAATCCGTAATAATATTAAGCCCCGTTTTAACTCCCGGACCGAGAATCAGCGCTTCACATCCCGTAACGAATCTTACGGCTTTGGTAATAGCTTCGTTGAGTTCCGGAACAACGCTGCTGATGATAGATCCGTCGATGTTTTCTTTTGATACACCTTTCAGGCTGAATATACTCATCAGTTCAACTGCGTACTGATCTTCTGTCCTGTCACGCTGTGTGTCAAGTCTTGA
>CADAMY010000233.1 GCA_902789095.1 Oscillospiraceae bacterium
GTAATCATAACCGTACTCGTTATCTTCAGCCTGTTGCCTGCGGCGTCAAGCGCAATAATGTTCAATTCTCACATCTTCCTTTCTGTAATAATTCTGAAGTCTGTATGCCGTTTCCATCAGCTCTCTTTTCTGTGAATAATAGACAAGCCGTTTCTGCTTGAGGAAATAGCATTTTTTATATTCGTGAGCCTTATAGGCTTCTTTTAATTCTTTTGTACATTTTTTTATGAGTGAATCCATTTTTGCCGCGGCGTCAAAATAGTCGTAGCATAAATCTGTTATCGGTCTGTCCATTTCAGCCTCCATTCTCCGTTTGAACATTCAAGTGTTATATTTATTTTAAAAATCCTGCTGTAATTCTCAATTAAAGCAGTTGTTGTTTCAATTTGTCCTTTTTCAATTTTTTCAAGCTCATCTTCGCTTATTCCGAGCGCTTTTGCCGCTGCGGCAGTGTCCACTGCGCTGCCGAGCCGAATATTTTTAAGCAGTTGGGAAAAAGTTTTGCTCGATGATTTCTGCGCTTTGAGTATTTCAAAACAATATACGGTGACCGGGGCAGTATCATAATCCGCAATGTCTGTAAGATACGTCATAATCGGCTCAAGATAATCCTTTATAATAAGCTGAGCGTTGGTCTTCGCCGAATATACGGCGCTTTTGCTCACACCGAGCTTTTCGGCAATCTTTGCCTGATCGATACCGTTGAACCAGTAATCTTCAATAATCGTCTTTTGTATAGGTGTAAGCTTTGAGTTTATAACACGCTCAATGAGCTGTGAGAGACTAATATTTCTGATTCTTTCAACGTATGAATCAATGCTTTCAACAGCCTCCTGTGAATTTAAAGAGCATTTTTCCATCATCTTTAATGCGAACTGAGCTTCTTCAAGAGTTATAATTTTTTCTGTGACCGTTTTAGCACCTCCTTTGTGATTAGCACATTTATTATTATACGAACATTTGTTCTTTTTGTCAATAGCAAATTTATTATTCTTGACAAATTTAATAGAATATGTCATAATCCAATAGAAGGAGTGATATTTTGAACAACATAAAATCATTGCGGACCCACGCCGGATTAAAACAGTATGAGCTTGCCGAAATCATCGGCGTCCATCAGACGGCAGTAAGCCAATGGGAAAAAGGAAGAACGGAGCCTGATGCCAGAACTCTGAAAAAGCTTTCGGAAGTATTCGGCGTTACCATCGGCACTATACTCGGATATGAAAATTCAGAAATCACAGGCGAGGGAAAAATTCCCGTTCTCGGCTACGTCAGGGCAGGCATGCCGATTGAAGCGATAGAAGACGTGATCGACTATATCGACTATAAAGGCGAAGTAAGCTCCGATTATTTCGGTCTTGTTATAAGAGGCAACAGCATGGAACCGAGAATCTGCGACGGTGATATCGTAATCGTTAAAAAGCAGTCATTCATCGAAAGCGGAGAAGTTGCGGTCGTTCTCGTCAACGCTATGGAAGCCACCATTAAAAAAGTTGTAAAAAAAGGCACGGGCATAACGCTCGTACCGTTCAACAAAGATTATAAAGAGATGTTTTTTTCAGCCGAGGATATTTCCCGCCTGCCTGTCACGATAGTCGGAAAAGTTGTTGAATTAAGGGGCAGAATCTGAGTCAGTTTTCAGCTTACCGCTCTTTTCACAAGAAAAATAAAAATTCTTTTGATTTTGTCACACAATATATGTAAAATAATGCAATTTACTATTGCAAAACTACACATTATAATGTATAATATACAAGTTATAAGCAAAAAAGGAGAGGTGTAGTTTTTGAACGACAGCAGCACCGTTAAAAATTTCCTCGTTCCGCAGGAAGAAATACTCAAACAGCAGGAATTCACCCAGCTTGTTCATTCACTTATTTCTCTGAAATATTCAGACAGGCAGCCTCTTGCCATGGTTCATACATACGGCTGTCAGGGCAACGTAGCCGACGGAGAAAGGATCAAGGGCATACTTGAAAAATGCGGCTACGCTTTTACAGACGACGTCAGCGAAGCCGACCTCGTGCTTTACAACACATGCGCTATAAGGGAGCACGCAGAGGACAGGATATACGGCAACGTAGGCGCTCTTAAAAACGTCAAAAAAGCCAATCCCGATATGATAATTGCGCTGTGCGGCTGTATGATGCAGCAGGAAAAGGTTGCCGAAAGAATCAGAAAAAGCTACCCTTACGTCAATCTGCTTTTCGGAACTCACGTTATTCACAAGCTGCCGGAGCTGCTTTACAACGTTCTGCGTTCGGGCAAACGGGTTTTTATGAATCCCGACAGCGACGGCGTAATAGCCGAAAACGTGCCTGTTCACCGTGACGGAACGGTCAAGGGCTGGCTTCCCATAATGTATGGGTGCAACAATTTCTGCAGCTACTGCATTGTTCCTTATGTCAGAGGACGAGAAAGAAGCCGCGAGCCTGAAGATATTATCAGAGAAGCCGAGGAACTTATCGCTTCCGGCTGCAAGGATATAACTCTACTCGGGCAGAACGTAAACTCATACGGTAAAAATCTTGACAGAGATATAAATTTTGCAAAACTGCTCAGAGCCATAAACGATCTTCCGGGCGATTTCATTATCAGATTTATGACTTCCCATCCGAAGGACTGCACTCAGGAGCTTCTTGATACAATGGCTCAGTGTAAAAAAGTTGCAAGGCATCTTCATCTTCCTTTCCAGAGCGGCAACAACCGTGTTTTAAAAGAGATGAACAGAGGCTATACCGCCGAAAAATATCTTTCCCTCGTTGAATACGCAAGGAA
>CADAMY010000234.1 GCA_902789095.1 Oscillospiraceae bacterium
TGTTGTCAGCTATTCCGGCATTCTCAGCTTTCAGAATACAGTTATCTGGTCGGGAATTGCGGCTGCGCTGATGTTTTCTGCGATCGGATTTTATGATGACAGTCTGAAAATTAAAAACAACAGCTTATCGGGTATTAACAATATTTCGATGTCAGCTTTACAGCTTGTTGTTACTGCTGTATATCTGTTTGTCATATTCTTTGCGTACGGCAAAACACCCTGTGTTTATATACCTTTTATCGGCAATATTTACAGCAGTTTACTGTTCTGGATAAGCGGTATGGCAGTAATTTTCGGCAGTATAAATACTTACAGACTTAATGAAAATAAAGATAAGCTGTTTGTTTATATCAGCATAATCTGTTTTGTTTCTGTGTGCATAATGGGTTATATAAAAAAGAGCAGCGGCTGTATGATACTCTCGTCTGCTGCGGCAGGCGGATTATCAGCGTTCGGGTTTTTCAAGAAAAAGTTTCCGGCGGCAGTACCGGGCAGAGCGGGTATGATATTTTCGTCAGGAATGCTTTTAGGGTGCGTTTATATTCTCGACTGTCCGCTGATGATGCTTCTTCTGTATGCCGTTTTTATAATTGAAGGTATTTACGCTCTTTTATGCAGGGGCAAAACGCTTTACGGCAGAATTATTTCTTCGGGTCTTGATGAAAAGACCGTGAATCTTATATATGTTTTATTAACGGTTATTTTCTGCACGGCAGGAATAATCATGATGATTTTGGGATAAGGGGGAATGAAAATGAATAAGTACCTTTCATTTATTGATGAGCTTAGAAACACGCCTGTTATCAAACCAAAGCCGAAAGATATAGAGGATAAAGGCATACTTGCAAAAGGCGGACTTGATACCGTTTTTCTTATCCTCGTTTGTCTTTTGCTTACAATCGGACTGATAATGATGTTTTCAGCCAGCTATGTCACTGCAAAATACAGCAAAACGACGGGCGGAAATCCGTTTTACTATATAATAAGGCAGGGGATTTTTGCCGCCGGCGGATTAGCGGCGATGCTTATTCTTTCAAAAATCAACTATAACGTATTTCGCAAATTTGCACCGGCAATATTTATTATATCTTTTCTGCTTTTAATATACGTTCTTATAAATCCCGCTGAGCTTGAGGGTAAGGAACAGTTTAAACGCTGGATTGAGATTCCGGGTACTAAATTCCGTCTTCAGCCGTCGGAAATAGCAAAGTTCGGTCTGATTATTTTCCTTGCTTGGTCGTTTGAGCGGCACAGGCTGTGGATAGAAAAAAGCCGTGTAATGAGTCTTGCGTATTTCGTAATAATCGGAATATTCGCCATGCTTGTTTATATGGAAGATCATCTTTCGGGTGCAATTCTAATGCTCGCAATAGGCGTAGTCATAACGTTTTTGGGCGGACTGGACTGGCGAATATACGCGGCAGGCTCAATACTTGTGATAATCGCAGTAATAATTCTTATTACGGCTCCGGACAAGGTGCTCAAAGGCTATATGGCGGAGCGAATCAATTTCTGGCTTGATAAGGATTATACAAATACTAATGAACGCTGGCAGGTAAATCAGTCTTTGTTTGCTCTCGGGTCAGGCGGATTTTTCGGTCTGGGTCTTGGCAATTCAAAGCAGAAATACCTCTACCTTCCCGAACCTCAAAACGACTTTATATTCGCAATAGTCGGTGAGGAGCTTGGATTTGTCGGCTGTGCTTTCATAATCATTCTTTTCGCTCTTCTTGTATGGAGAGGTTTTGCAATAGCCATGAAGTCACGCTCGACCTTCGGCAGACTTATGAGTATGGGTCTCGTCATTCAGGTAGGGCTTCAGGTAATTCTTAATATAATGGTTGTTACCGATTCAATGCCGAATACGGGAATCAGCCTTCCGTTCTTCAGCTACGGCGGAACGTCGCTTTTAATGCTTCTTGGTGAGATGGGAATAGTCCTTTCTGTTTCAAGAAGCTCAAGAATAAACAAAGCAGCCAACAAAACTGTAATAAATACTCCCAAGGAGTGATCTGTATGCTTAATAATAAAAAAATACTTATAGCCGCAGGCGGTACGGCAGGACATATCAATCCTGCTCTTGCAGTTGCAGGCTATATAAGAGAAAATTATCCCAATGCCGAGATCCTTTTTGCAGGAACGCCTGATAAAATGGAATCAAGGCTCGTCCCCGAAGCAGGTTTTAATTTTACCGGTATTGAAATCAGCGGATTCCAGCGGGATTTTACGCTTGAAGGAATAAAAGAGAATATTGCAACGCTGCTGAGACTTGTAAAGGCTCTGCCGAAGTCAAAAAAGCTTATAAAGGATTTTAAGCCCGATGTCGCAATAGGATTCGGCGGATACGCAAGCGGCCCCGTTATCAGAGCGGCGGCTAAAGCCGGAGTGCCGACGGCGATTCACGAGCAGAACGCTTTTCCCGGAGTTACAAATAAAATGCTTGCCAAAAAGGTAAACAAAGTCCTTGTCACAACGGCGGCGGCTAAAGAGTATTTCCCCGAAGATGCTTCTATCGCGGTAACGGGACTTCCCGTCAGAGGAGAGATGCTCAGAGCAGACCGTGAACTCAGCCGTGCGGAGTTAGGTATTGATACAAAACCCCTCGTACTTTCAATGGGCGGATCACTCGGCGCAAAAAGCATCAACGAAGCTGTCAGTGAAATGATTCTTTCACGCTATGAGGCGCAGGGCTGCTGGTTCCTTCACGCAACAGGCTCAAACGGCGTAGGAATGATAGACGATATCAAGTCAAAAATTG
>CADAMY010000235.1 GCA_902789095.1 Oscillospiraceae bacterium
CTTAACCATTGCATCCGCAGCCTCTATTGAGCCTACGAGTCCTTTTGTTTCGATCATTCCGAGTGCCTGTAATGTTGCCATGATATTTTCCTCCTAAAAAGTAAATATATATTGAAAGGCTGAGCCTTTTCAAACGGATTTAATTGTTTCCTGCAAGTCTTTTGATAATTTCTTTTGTTATGTTTTCAACATCTTTTGATGAAACACCGTTAACGGAAGATGTAACTGACTGTTCCTTTACCGGAATCGGAGCCGGAACAGCTTTGTCAACGTGAGCGTTTACCTTGCTTCTCTTTATGTATTCATCATAACCTTTATTGATATTTTCGTTGAATGAACTGCCGTATACCGTTTTCTGAACGGGAGCGGCTGAAACAGGCGCAGATTTCATTTCCGGAGCCGGATTTGTTCCTCTGACCTCTTCAAGCTCTCTTGCTCCGAAAGCAACTCTTCTTATATTTATCAAATTCAAAGGTGTTATATTATCAGATGTTGCGCTTCCGCCGACTGCGCCGCATCCGAGAGTAAGCGCAGGTGAAAGATTCGTAGTAGCGCCTACGCCGCCGAGAGCGCCCGGAGTATTGACAAGAAGCCTTGAAACAGGCTTTTTGAGCGCAAATTCCTTTATAACATCTTTATTCTGAGAATGGATAGTCATAGTATGACCTACACCCTCGTTATAAAGAATCTGCATACATCTCTCGCAAGCGTCTTCCCAGTTGTTTTCCGTATAAAACGCAAGTATCGGACAAAGTTTTTCTCTTGAGTAAGGATTTGTTTTGCTTACTTCTGTCTGCTCCGATACGAGAATCCTCGTTCCTTCGGGAATTGAGAAACCTGCCATATCTGCGATATATTTTGCGCTTCTGCCGACAATTTTCGGGTTCATTGTTCCGTTGGCACGAAGAATAAAGCTTGATAATTTCTTCGTTTCTTCAGCGTTAAGGAAATACCCTCCCTGACGTTTTACCTCTGCAACGACCTTATCTTTGATACAGCTTTCTGTAACTATGCTCTGCTCAGAAGCGCAGATAGTACCGTTGTCAAAGGTTTTGCTGTCAAAAATTCTTTTGACTGCCAAAGGAATATCAGCAGTTTTTTCTATATAAGCAGGACCGTTTCCGGGTCCTACGCCGATAGCCGGATTGCCTGAGCTGTATGCCGCTCTGACCATTGCTTCGCCGCCTGTTGCCAGAATAACGCCTATATCTCTGTGTTTAAGGAGAGTGTTGGTAGCTTCAATAGTTGTAAGAGAGATTGCCTGAACCGTATTATCGGGAGCGCCTGCTCTCTTTGCCGCTTCCTGAATGATCTTTACGGTTTCAAGAATACAGCCTTTTGCATTGGGATGCGGGCTGATAACTATTGAGTTGCCGGCTTTAATCGAGATAATTGATTTATACATCGTTGTCGACGTCGGATTGGTTGACGGAATAAGCGCCGCAACTATACCCATAGGAACGCCGACCTCAATAATCCCTTTATCGCAGTCCTCATTGATGATGCCGACTGTTTTCATATTCTTACAACTGTCATAAGTAATTGTACTGCCGAGAAGATTTTTGAGCACTTTATCTTCCCATACGCCGAAGCCTGTTTCTTCAACAGCCATTTTGGCAAGCTTCTGAGCGTTTGCGGCGCAATCTTTTGCAATTTCATAAATAATGCGGTCAATCTGCTCCTGAGAATAGGAAGCAAGCTCTTTCTGCGCCTTTTTAGCGTTTGCTACAAGGTCACGAACCTCCTGAATCGACTGCAGATCTCTGTCTAAGCCCATAGTTAACACTCCTTCTCTATATCAATAGGATTATCTGCTATTTTACATATCCGCTGAGCAAAGGCTTCGCATGCCGCTTTGCACGCCGCCTGATCACCTACAAGCAATCCGCCTGCAAAGTTGGTTTCCGAAGGGGGTCCGTAAAAGACCTTCATCTCGACCTCTGCCATTTTTAGCGCATCGTCAATACCGCATACCGCTTCTGACGGCGGCGCTATCAGATACGCCATCGGCGTTCCTTCAGGAACACCTGCCTGCTCGGATAAATATGAACCGGTGCGTGAAATACAATGCGCAAAATAAACTATCGAATCATCATCATTTGCGCTGTAAAACGCCGCATCGTTCTCAATATAACTTACTGCCGCATTAACTCCGCTCCTGACTTCCGCCGGGTCGGGAGAACCGAGAATACCGATAAACTCACCCGCTAACTTTGTGGAAGCATTGCCAGAGCCTGCGTACATACTTCTTGCATATACGACACGGCAGTTTGCTTTTTTAGTAGCTTCATCAAGAGCCGCATACGAAACGTCGTCACAGTCGGTAGTGATAATGCCGAGACTATGAATCCCCTCACCTGCTTCAAGCTTGGTGAGTAAACCTTCATCAGCATTAGGGATTATCTGAACGCTCAGGACTTCAGTCTTGAGTCTGTCCCCTCTCATATGCGCACCTCCTGAGAAAAGTTATTTTTTAAGATTAACACCGCTCGCTTTGTTCTTGTAGATAAGATCAATTACTTCCGCAAGATAAGCGCCGGCTTCAACTGCGGTAATACCGCCGCTGTGGATATTTGAAACAACCGTTCTGTTCGCTTCGGGCATACCGACCTTTGAATCATAAGTCAGATATGCGCTCATACTCTCCGCCGTGCCGAGACCCGGTCTTTCGCCGATAAGAATACAGGTAACCTTTGATCCGACAAGCTCGCATACGTGATCCATGCAGGCAACTCT
>CADAMY010000236.1 GCA_902789095.1 Oscillospiraceae bacterium
CCTGAATTCCGCCTGCTTCTTTGCATAAATCCCTCTCAAGATAAATTGCTTCATCCGCAAGCAGCTCAGGCGACGGCTGTTCGCCGCGCATTGCATGCAGTCCGTGCAGAAGACCTACTGCAAAAGCGGAGCTTGAGCCGAGCCCTGCGCACGCAGGCATATCCGCATCGTAAGAAATCTGAATTTCAGACGTTGGCATATATTCAAGTGCGGCTCGAACGAGCGGATGCTGAAGCTCAGAAGGCGAATTGAAGTATTCAATCTTCGAGTATGTCAGCTGATTTTTATAAGGAAAAATCGGAGGAAGATGACGAAGCGTAACGTAACAGTACTTGTCCGTTGTTGTTGAAATCACGCTGCCGCCGTATTCGTTGAAAAACGCAGGGTAGTCCGTACCTCCGCCGAAAAACGAGATTCGCACGGGTGTTCTGATAATCAGCATTATCTTTCCTCCCAGATGATTTTATCTTTGTTCAGTAGGCTTTTTAAAAGAGTATTGTCCATAGCGGAAGAAGAAGCTCTGGCGTCCTTAAAGAATTTTCTGCCTTCTTCTTCGCTGATTTTTTTTATAAGAGACTGTTCGGCTCCGATATTTGCAGCGAGCCTGAGTCCTGTTTCATACTTTGTAAGATGCTCATCGCCTGCAATATTGATTATCGGAGGCACTTTTTCTTTGGGAAGAAGACTGAGTTCATAAAGAAGTTCTGCCGTCTGACGATAACTGAGCACGCTTCTGACCATTCCATCGATCATTTCAACGCTTTTTCCTTCACTGAGCGACCGGAGAATCGTATCATAAAAGTGAGGCTTATCCGTAAGCGACGGACCAAGCATAAAAGGCAGACGTACGCAGGTAAATCCGTGAGACGTTACTATCATTTCGGCTTCGTGTTTCTGTATTCCGTATATATTAACGGGATTCAGCTCCGAACCTTCCGTAAGAAGTTCACCGTTTATATTTTCGCCGTAAACACAATCGGTTGAAGCAAAAAAAAGCTTGTCTATATTTTTTACGCTGTCAAGAAAATTCTGAAGCGCAGTTACGTTTATCCGCCTTGCTTCGTCGGGATTAGTGTAAATATAATCAATATTGTGAACAGCGGCGAAATAAAATACCGTCAGCTTTTCACCTTTCAATTTGTCTGCAAGACGTGCAATATCGGCAGGATCGTCAACATCGAGCTTTATCCATTCAACTCGCTGAATATTCGG
Organism: Oscillospiraceae bacterium; assembly: GCA_902789095.1. GTDB lineage: Bacteria > Bacillota > Clostridia > Oscillospirales > Acutalibacteraceae > CAG-488. The sequence continues at coordinate 1,213 of CADAMY010000236.1, forward strand.
CTGACTGCGCTGAGTGTGAAAAGTACCAACAAGCGTTTCGTCAGTCAGCTCCGAGAAAGTTTTCAGAACGTAACTGCCGAGAAATCCGCTCCCGACAACAAGAATCATAGTCCCACCTCAATCGTTGTAAATATCCTTTGTGCCGTCATCAAGTTCAACGCCGTCAGGGTACATCACCACAAGGTAAGTGTCCTCTTTGTAACGGAATGAGTGACGGATATTTTTATTTATGCGGAACATATCTCCGCCGGAAAAAGAATACCGCTGTTTTTCTTCACCGAGAGTTACGGTAACGTCAACCGCGCCTGAGATCACATAAAAAACTTCATCATTTTTTTTGTGATAATGAAAGTTTCCTCGTACCGTGCCTTTTCTGGTAAAAACAGCGTTAACCTGATTGTATCCGCCGTGAACGAGCTGAACGAGAGTTCCTCGTTCATCGGAATGAACAAAATCAGGAGTAAGAATTTCTATCAGTTCCATTTTATCACTCTCACTTTACTGTTTCAGTATACTTTAAATCGCCTCAAAAAGCAATAATAAAGTAAAATTCATTGACACATTTTATCATAACTGATATAATGATTGTTGCGAATTAAAAGAAAAATCATTGCGGCAAGGGGGATTGCGGGTTGAAAAAGCAGATTTATTTTGTTCAGACGAATTCTGTATTCGGCTCAGGCGTAAGATCGGCTTATCTTCCTTACGCAGTCGGCGCAATAGCCGCTTTTGCGTGGGCGGATGATGAAATCCGCAGCAGATATGAATTGAATCCCTTTATTTTTATGAGGGAAGATATTGATGCTGTCGTAAACAGTCTGAATGATCCGTTTATGGTAGCTTTTTCCTGCTACGTCTGGAGTATGGAGTACAACAAAGCCCTTGCCGAGCGTGTTAAGGAGAAATATCCTGAGTGCATAATCCTCATGGGCGGTCATAATATTTCACCTGATGCGCAGGAACTTGAATTATATCCTTACGTCGATTACCTTATCCACGGCGAAGGCGAAGTTCCTTTCAAAGAGCTGCTTCTCGCACTCGGGCGGGGAGAGAGCGTTGAGAAAATAAATAATATCTCTTTTCGACGTGATGACGGTACTGCCGCAACAACCGAATACGTTCTGCCGACTCTGGATATTGCCTGTTACCCGTCGCCTTATCTTGAGGGGTATTTTGACGATATACTCAAAGACGACAGCCTTAAATATTCCGTAATATGGGAAACCAACCGAGGATGTCCCAACAGATGCGCTTACTGCGACTGGGGAGTGCTCAAAAGCAGGGTAAGGCTGTTTCCGATAGAGAGAATTCGTGATGAAATAGAATGGATGAGTAAAAATCATATCGAGTTTATTTACTGCGCCGACGCAAATTTCGGCCTTTTTGACCGTGACGAGCTTATAACCGATATGATGATCGAATCAAAACGCGCGACGGGGTACCCTGAAATTTTTAAAACGAATTTCACCAAAAACCGTGATGATTTTGTATTCAAACT
>CADAMY010000237.1 GCA_902789095.1 Oscillospiraceae bacterium
AATTTACATATAATTATTTATAATTACAGTATTAAATATTTAAATGAGGGATAATAATGAAAATGACGTTAAAAAAGTCATTACCCGTTTTTTTATTAGTATTATCTTTTTTATTTGTTTATACAGTCAGTATTGTTTCCACAGCATTTTCAGCTGATGCGCCTGAATTTAAGTTGTCATGTGAAAAAGGCAATAATAATCTTCTTACTTTAACTGTCGATCTTGTTTCAGGCGGTTTTAATGCAATAGATGCGCAGTTTGAGTGTTCTGATAATGTTGAATGTATATCATTAAGGCAAGGAAACACCTGGAAGGATTTTAAAGCTGATAATAATGAAAGCGGTTATACTGTCGCTTTTACAAGTAATGCTTCTTCAAGTCAGATAAGCGCAGCTGCAATCAATCGTTTTGAAATGAACGGTGATTTTGTTATTGCTGAATTTAATGTTGATTATTCAAAGGAATTTACAATTATTTTCAAAACAACATCATGTTTTATTAAAGACGGAGATTATGAATCTGACGTAACTTCTTTAGTTAAAGACGTATCATTTAATTATAATCCTGAAAATACATATCCTGATGAACCATTTGAAAATGCCGTTTTGGATGTCAACTGGTCGGTTTCATGCGATGTTTTGAGTGCCGATATTTCAGTTTTGTCAGGCGGATTTAATGCGCTTGACGGTACATTTATTGTTTCAGGTGAAGCTGAGTGTACAGATATTTCAAAAGGAGAAGACTGGAATACTTTTAGTGAATACGAAGATGAAAACGGCGGTACAACTGCTTTTATCGGCAAAACCTCAACCGGTAAATTCAGTTTTGTTTCTTTAAATGTATTTAAAACCGGCAATATTTTGCATGCCGCTTTTGAAGTTGATGACAGCAAAGATTATTCCGTATATTTCACGATTCAGTCATGTAACACAAGCTATAATAACGAATCAATAGCAATTACTCCTGAAATAAATCATAACAGCTATTCACACGTTGTAAATAAAAACAAATGCGGCAACAATCTTTTGTATGAATTTGATGAGACAACTGGTATTCTTACTATTTCCGGCAGCGGACCGATGTATAATTATTATACCGACGGCAGTCCTTTCAACAACAATACGTCTATTAAAGAGATTATATTTGACGGCGAAATAACCAGTATTGGCGACTGCGCATTCATTAACTGTACTGCCTTAACAAATGTTGAATTACCCGATTGTATTGAGTATGTCGGCGACTGCGCTTTTAACGGCTGTTCCGGCTTAAAGGAAGTAAATCTCGGAAATAATCGTGATTTAATAATCGGCTACAACACATTTGACGGATGCGACAGTGTTGAAAAATATATAATCGGAGCAGACTGTTCAGAATATACAACTGATGGAGCAGGGGTTCTTTATAATAAAGACAAAACAGGGTTGATTAAATATCCAAGCGGATGTACTAATGAAAATTATAGTATTTATGATTCAATAGTGTTTATTAACGAAAACGCTTTTGAAAACAGTTTTTATCTTAAAGAAATCAATATTCCTGAATCGGTTATGAATATCGGAGATTATGCATTCATCGGCTGTTCTTCACTTAAAAATGTTTATTACAGCGGAAGCGAAAAAGAATGGAATGAAATTTATTTCGGCATCGAAAACGAAGCTTTGACTAAAGCTGATATTCATTTTGCACCTGAACCTGATAAAGATAAGCTGACAATTAAATCGCTGCCTATTAAAACCGTGTATCACGTCAATGAAGTTTTTGATTGTAACGGAATGGTTATCGGTTTGCTTCATTCAGACGGTACTGATGAAATTGTAAATGAATTTGAGACTGAATATGATTTTTCGGTTCCCGGGGAAAAACAAGTAACAGTCAGATATCTTGATTATAGTCTTCAAATTCCGATTACGGTTTGTGAGCATATTTTGACGCACGTTACTATTCCGGCAACCTGCGCAGGAAACGGAACAGGCTGCGAATTTGATTTATGTACTTTCTGCGGAGAAAAAATAAATTTCGTTTTATTACAGTCATCGGATCATGATCTTGTTCATGTTAAAATTGATCCGACTTGTACTCAAGACGGTCAGGAATATGACTGCTGTACTGTGTGCGGTGAAAAATTTAATGTAACGGTGATAAAAGCCAAAGGTCATATTATTTCCGATCATATTAATATACCCAGAACGTGTACCGAAGACGGCGAAAGCTACGACTTATGCTCTGTTTGCGGAGAAAAACTGAATTATTATTTCCAGGAAGCTCTCGGACATCAGTTTACTTCTTTTAAAATACCGGCTTCCGATACCGCAAACGGCATATCTTTTGATTACTGTACGGTTTGCGGAGCTAAAGAAAATGTTTTGGTTATACCTGCTCACGAGTGGGGAGAATGGAAAATCGTATATTATCCTACGCCTAAGAGCAGCGGTTTGGCAGAGAAGTATTGCGAAACCTGCGATGAAGTTAAAACTTTGAAACTTGAAAACATATTTGAGTCCTGTGAAATAGATGATAATGTCATTTTCGGTTTAAACCGTGGAATGACTCCGATGGATTTTACCGAGAGCTTCTTATCAGATGCTGAAAAATCAGTTAAGTTTTCTGTAAGTGATAATGAAAAGCTTGGAACAGGATCAACGGTAACTGTAAGCTACGGCGAAGATATTGACGTTGAATATAAAGTGCTTATTTTCGGTG
>CADAMY010000238.1 GCA_902789095.1 Oscillospiraceae bacterium
GTTGTTACCGGCGGCAGTACTCCGCTTGTAATTCCTAAACCGTTCAGGGCTGTTTGCTTTTCAGGCGGTGTTGCCGATTGTATTTATCATACAGGCAAAAGCGATATTGAATACGGCGATATAGGCGTTCTTCTCGGTCAGGCATTCAGGGAAAGTAAGCTGTACGGCGGCTATAATCTTATAAACGCAAAAGAAACTATCAGAGCGACGGTAGTTGGCGCCGGAAGCTATACAACTTCTATTTCAGGCAGTACGATTTCTTATTCCGAAAGTATTTTACCGCTTAAAAACGTACCTGTTTTGAAGCTTACAAAAGAAGAAGAGTCAAAAATTTTTGAAGGCGACAAAGCTTTCCTTAAAGAAAAAATCACCTGGTTCAGGAATCAGAGCGATACTCAGATATTTATACTTGCGTTTGAAGGCAGAAAAAATCCTTCATATTCAGATATTACGGTCGTTTCCGATACGATTCATTCTGTTTTTTCAGAACTTGATGATAACAGCCTGCCGCTGCTTATCGTTACCGAGTGCGACATTGCAAAGGCTCTCGGTCAGGCGATCAGGCGTCGTTTCGGCAGCGATAAAAATATAATTTCAATCGACAGTATATCTGTTGATTCAGGCGATTTTGTAGATTTAGGCAAACCGTTGATGGACGGTCTTGTTATTCCCGTAGTAGTTAAAACTCTTATTTTCGGTTAGGAGGATTCTCTTGAGATTAAAAACAGTTATTCTCGGCAAAACCTATCAGTTCAAAGACGTTAAAGAGGTTCTTGCAAAAGCAAATGAAGAAAAGTCGGGTGACATTCTTGCGGGTATTGCGGCAGAAAGCGGTACTGAAAGAATAGCCGCCAAGGAAGTTCTTTCCAATCTTCTTGTAAGCGATTTAAGAGAGAATCCCGTTGTGCCTTATGAAGAGGATGACGTTACAAGAATCATACAGGACGCCGTCAGCGAACCGATATACAATAAAATAAGAAACTGGACAATAGGCGAACTTCGTGAGTATATCCTTGCTCATACTACAACTGAGCGTGATATCAGGCATCTTTCAAGAGGTCTTACAAGCGAAATGATCGCCGGTGTGTGCAAGCTGATGTCAAACCTTGACCTGATTTACGCCGCTTCAAAAGTGAGAGTTACAGCTCACTGCAATACTACGATCGGCGTCAGAGGCACTCTTTCAACAAGATTGCAGCCGAATCATACGACCGACAATGTTGAAGGCATTACAGCCTCTCTTTTTGAGGGACTCAGCTACGGCTGCGGAGATGCGCTTCTTGGTCTTAACCCCGTTAACGATACCGTTTCGAGTCTCAGCGAAGTTCTCAAAAGATTTGATGAAGTCAAGAATGAATTTGAAATACCCACGCAGATATGCGTTCTCGGACATATTACAACTCAGATTGAAGCTGTTAAGCGAGGCGCTCCCTGCGATATGATTTTCCAGAGTATAGCAGGCTCTCAGAAAGGCAACGAAGCTTTCGGCTTTACAACCGAAACGGTAAGAGAAGCAAGGCAGCTTATGCTGCAGCACGGTACGGCAACAGGTCCCAATGTAATGTATTTTGAAACAGGTCAGGGTTCCGAGCTTTCAAGCGATGCTCATTTTGGCGCTGACCAGGTGACTATGGAAGCGCGCTGCTACGGATTTGCCAAGGAGTTTTCACCGTTTATGGTCAATACCGTTGTAGGCTTTATAGGCCCTGAGTATCTTTATGACAGCCGTCAGGTGATCAGAGCAGGACTTGAAGACCACTTCATGGGTAAGCTTACAGGTATTCCGATGGGCTGCGACTGCTGCTACACCAATCACATGATGGCTGATCAAAATGATATTGAAAATCTTTCACTTTTGCTCGCATCATGCGGCGTCAACTATATTTTAGGTGTTCCGACGAGCGATGATATAATGCTCAATTATCAGACCAATGCATATCATGATGCGTCAACTCTTCGTGAAATTCTTAATTTAAGACCTATCAAAGAGTTTGACGAATGGCTTGAAAAAATGGGAATCACCGAAAACGGCAAGCTGACCAAATACGCAGGCGATCCTACGATATTTCTTAAAAAGAGGGGGTAAGCTGAATGGACAATAACGCTGTTGAAGCAATAGTGCAGGCAGTTCTTAAACAGCTTGCCTCAAGTGATATAAAAGCTGATGAAAGTTCGGCTGCGCAGGCTGTCAACAATTATGTTGACAATACGCCTGACAGCGATTTGGTTGATATAACTTCAAAAGAAGTAAAAGCGATCCCGCTTATCAAAAATCCGGCTGATCCTGACGGACTTGCCAGAATGATGAAAAGAACTCCGGCGAGAATCGGTGTTGGCAGAGCAGGTCCGAGACTCAGAACGCAGACGATGCTTGCCTTGCGAGCCGACCATGCGGCGGCAAGAGACTCTGTTTTTGCAGACGTTGATGAAGAAATGATGAAATCCCTCGGTATGTTCTGCGTCAAGACCTGCTGTACGGACAGAAACGAGCATCTTACAAGACCGGATCTCGGCAGGAAATTTGATACTGAAACCGCAAACGAAATAAAATCAAAATGCGCAGCTAATCCTGACGTTCAGTTTATCGTTTCTGACGGATTGAGCTCAAAAGCCATCGAGGCTAACGTAAAAGACGTTCTTCCTTCTGTTATGGAGGGCGTTAAGAGCCTCGGATACAGCGT
>CADAMY010000239.1 GCA_902789095.1 Oscillospiraceae bacterium
GATATGGTTATCGTGACGAGGATTACTTTTTTACTCTTATCCGCTACTTATCTATTCCTTCCATTCGTAATCCATCCCCCAACTTTCCGTGATGAACCTCTTTTTTTAGACAACAGTTCAGATTTTCAAGCCGCTGTTTGCCTATTCCGTCTGCCGAGGGAAACTTGAACGCCTCATATATCATACGCTCGCGTTTATTGTGAATGCTGTTTTTGAGCACCGAGTGCCCCGCATAATAAAGCAGATCGTTTGTTTCGCTGATGGTGAAACCCAGCCCGAGCGCCACCATGATTATATATTCCCTTTTGGTTGGATAGTGGACTATTGATTCCGGTTTGTAATATCCGCCGAAATTCTCTGAATACGCGGCTCTGCTCAGTCCAACGTTCGGCCATATCTTTTCGTTCTGAGGTTCATCCTCAAAAACTCGGAAAAGTATCTCATCATATCTTTTTTTGAAGTGATCCTTGCTTGCGCAGAATTCATCGCCGAGCCTTGAATAAAGGTACTCTGCGCAGGTATCGTATATATCCTCGCCGAAGGTGTTGCGAAACCAGTTATCAGCATACGTCGCTCTCTGCTCGGGCTTCCTGTGTTCAAGGTAAACCTTGATATAATTTTCAGCAAAATTCTCCGCACCGTACTTTGCAATATATTTTTCGGCAGATGCCGCGTCCCTCGGGAATCTCATGTTTACACCTCTTGTCAGAAAATATAATTAATTATACATCAGCTTTATGCCTTTTGCAACAAGAAAAGTTTGTTGAATTTGTCGGCGCTCCAAGTTTACAATAGACATATTAAAAAGAAAAGGCTGCCTTTAATTGACAGCCTTGCAATTGAAATATTAAATTATTTAAGATTAAATATTCTTGCTATAGCCATAAAGAGGAAATACGGCAGATATTCAAGATTATTTCTGAAATTTTTGATATCATAAATAATCTTCGGGCGAACTGTAACATTCACTTTTACAGATACTCCGCTTTTGTCGGTAACTGTTATGAACGTTTTGCCTTTTTTAAGTCCGGTAACTTCGACCGAGCCGAATCTGTACTCCTCAACCTTCTGAGCCTTGGCGCTGACGATGCTTTCATCATCAACGGTTATCTGAGCGTTTCTGATGTCAAACTCGTTCTCTGCCTCAAGCGGTACGGGATAAAATACGACAGACTCCGTTACGCCGACGTAAGTTACAACAGTTCCGTTGATTGCAGAAGTATCAAGATCTTTGAGCTTGCTGTCTCCCGATGCTCCGAAAACCGTCAAAGCAAGTGAAAAAGCGATTATCAAAGCCAGAACTGCGCTTATTGCTTTTTTCATACATAATCCTCCTTTAATTCTTTGATAACAGCATAACATATTATAATTAATTTCGTCAAGATATATTTTAAAAAAATCAATTAACAGATTCTTTACAATCAAAGCCTTTGACATTACTGCAAAAGATGATATAATAGCAGCATATAAAGTTATTAAGGGAGGTGCGCCTGTGGCGGAAAAACAAAAAACATTTAAATGGTTTCCCGTAATGCTGCTCATTTCGGTTTTTCAGCTTATGTGCGCAAGCTTTGTCGTTTTTGACAGCGGAAAGCTGAATTTTACGCTCAGCGCAATTTTTCTCGGGTATCTTCTCGTTGAATGGATTTATATGACTTTTGCAAGAGCCGCTTTCAACTTAAAACATATGGAGCTTGAAGCCCTCGGGTTTTTCCTGTCGGGAATAGGACTGACTGTAAGCGCCAGCGTAAGCGAATTTTATGCCGTCAAACAGGCTGTCGCCATTGCTTTGGGGCTTGCGGTATACGTTGCTCTTATCGTTATTCTCAGGCGATCGGATATCGTTATGAAGCTTCGTACTCCTGTCGGGATTCTGGCTGTGGCAGTGCTGATACTGAATATTGCCCTTGCAAAAACGACGTACGGCACGCTCAACTGGATCAATATAGGCGGCGTATCTATTCAGCCTTCTGAAATAGTAAAACTTGCGTTTGTTTTTGTCGGCGCCGCTTCACTCGACAAGCTGCAGAGAACGAGGAGCATTACAAAATATATAATCTTTGCCGTAACCTGCGTCGGTTTTCTTTTCCTGATGCGTGACTTCGGCACGGCGCTGATTTTCTTCTTTACTTTCATTATAATAGCTTTTATGCGTTCAGGCGATATAAGAACTATTGCGCTCGTATGTGCAGTCGCCGTCCTCGGCGCAGTAATGGTAATTATGTTCAAATCCACCGTAGCGGCAAGATTTGCAACGTACCGACATATATGGGACGATATGTACGGAAAAGGAATGCAGCAGACAAGGACGCTGATTTATTCGGCAAGCGGCGGACTTTTCGGTCTCGGTATCGGCAAAGGAATGCTCAAACATACATACGCTTCCACTACCGACCTTGTTTTCGGTATGCTTTGTGAAGAATGGGGTTTGATAATTGCGCTGATGGTAATCATCTCGTTTGTGTTCGTCGCATTCTATGCTGTTAAAGCAGCTAAGAACACACGCTCGGCTTTTTATGTGATAGCAGCATGCGCTGCGGCAGGAATGCTGCTTTTCCAGATGTCGCTTAACGTATTCGGCGTTACGGACCTGCTGCCGTTTACAGGCGTTACGCTCCCGTTTATAAGCCGAGGCGGTTCAAGTATGCTCTGCTCATGGGGATTATTTGC
>CADAMY010000240.1 GCA_902789095.1 Oscillospiraceae bacterium
AATTTGTTATGAAATGTACCCATGACAGTGGAAGTTATATTATTTGCAAAAACAAAGATGCACTTAATTATGATGAAGCAAAAGAAAAACTCGAATCCGCGTTAAGAGTTGATCATTTTTATCGAAGCAGAGAATGGCCATATAAAAATGTGAAACCCAGAATCATTATTGAAAAGTATATGTTAAATGATGATGGTTCAGATGTGAGAGATTATAAATTCTTTTGCTTTGATGGGAGGGTTAAGATATTTCAAGTGAATTCCGAGCGTTGGTCCGAAACAGGTACAAAAGTTAACTTTTATCTACCACCATGGAATTCGATTGAGATCTACGATGCAGGATATGATAAAAGTGAATTTGAACTTGAAAAGCCAGAAAAGCTGGAAGAAATGTTGCAGTTAGCTGAAAAACTTTCCAAAGAACTAAATCCCCTGTAAATGTCAAGTATAAATGTCGAAAAACGCTCATTTAAAATGTACATTTTTGAGCGGATAATTAATCGTCGGAATCATCAAAGATATTTCTGCCTTTAATACGGTAAGAATGACCGGTGATTTTGACAATATCGCAGTGATGAACCAAACGATCGATTATGGCGTTGGCAATTACAGCGTCTCCGAAGACATCAGGCCATTTAGAAAAAGGCTGGTTGGTTGTCAGAATAGTAGGTCTGAACTCGTATCTTGCGGCGATCAACTGAAAGAACCCAAAGGCGGCGTCCTTGTCAACAGGCAGATAGCCGATTTCATCTATGATTAAAACAGTGTATTTCAGGTAATGCTTGACAACCTTCTCGACTCTGTTCTCTTTTGCCGCCTGTTTGAATTTTTCCATAAGTACGGCAAAGTTAATAAAATATGTGGAGATTCGCTTGCTTGCCGCCTCAATTCCAATAGCGGTGGCAAGATGTGTCTTGCCTACACCGCTTGAACCGATAAATATGATATTTGTTTTGCTTTCAATGAAGCGAAGGCTCATAAAATCCATAACCTGATCTTTGTTGACGGTAGGCTGATAAGAAAAATCAAAGTCCTTTATGGTTTTGATGTACGGGAAATGAGAAACGGTAACATTGATCTTTCTCGCTCTTTCGTCCCTAAAAGCGATTTCAGCCGAGGTCAATTCAAGTAACGAATCCTGCAAGGAGATGTTTCCTTTTACCGATTTGTCTATTACGTTGGGTAGTATTTCAGCCATCTTTAAAAGGGATAGCTCATTAAGGTTGTTCTGTAAAACGTTAAAGCTTGTCATATATTTCTAAATTCCTTTCCGCAATTAGTTTGATTTCGTCCTCGTCGAGATGCTTAAGCGAGCTTCGACGTGCAATTTCAAGGTAGTCAAAATGATTAAAATTCATCATCTTGTCGCTCTTCTCCCAATGCCTGATAAAGTGGTCGTTAAAGGTAATATCAAAGCCCGAACCGGTATCCGAAATATTAACCTTTTTGCCGATATACTCAGGCGGAACGGAATATTTCTTCCCTTCATAAGAAATCATGGATTCCGAGCTGACTTTTCTTTTTACGGTATCTTCAAAATAGCCTGTCAGTATGTCGAGGTTGGTTTGGATCAGAAACGGCTTTTCCAATTCCAATAAATCAAAGGGCTTTTTCCCTGTAGCCTGACAGACAGAGGAATTGATTTCGTAATTCAAATCCGCGGCAATACGCCGGATATCATCAAAGCAGGTGATGTCTCCGCTGTACACTTTAAGGCGGTTCATCAGCTTTGCGGTAACCTCCACCTTGCCTTTTGTTTCGGGACGGTAAGCAACACAGGCTTTGGGCACGAAGCCGCAATCCTCAGCGAAAACTTTAAAGTTTTCGTTGAATACAGGCTCACTGTACTGTGTACGGGCTTTGTCGATGATGGAGCGCATGTTGTCAAAGAGTATTTCATGCGGTACACCGCCGAGATACTTGAACGCACAGGCGAGGCTGAACTCTACCTGCTGCAGATCCCTCGTCTCGGTCACCATAAGGAATTTAGTTCTTGAAAATCCCAGGATTAACAAGAATACATTAAACTTTATCGTTTCACCGTCCTTTGTTTTGAATTTAAGCGATTCTTTCCAGTCTACCTGAGCTTGTACTCCCGGGTCGGTTTCAAAACGGATAACAGCGTCTTTCTGTTTCTCGATGTTCAGATTGTGAATGTATCTCTTGATTGTCGAATAGCTGCCGGTGTATCCGTGTTCTTTGACAAGGTAATGGTAAATAGCTATCGCGGGAGCTGTTGTTTTTACCTTTTCCTCAATAATATGTTCAAAACCGTCTGTCTTTTTCTGATAAACTCGCTGTGACGGTTTCTCTCCGTTTTTAGCAAGCTCCACATATCTGCTGACTGTTCTGCGGTCACAGTTGAACTGCCTTCCCAGCTTGGAACAGTTAACCTTCATTTCCGATTGTTCTTTCATTATGTACTTCACCCTCTCATAAATATCTTTTCTAAAATTCATCTTCCCACCTCCTGTGGGAAGTATACTCCTCTCTGGAAATGGTTTCTACCTTATCTTTTTTGTACATTTTGAGTGAGCGATTTTGTGCATTTTCAGTTTAGCATTTATACCTGTTGACTGGACAGTTCCCCACGGATTTCCGTTGTCGCAAAGGAATACCTTCGGCAATCCGTATTCACAAAAAATACGCTTCATACTCGGCAAAATT
>CADAMY010000241.1 GCA_902789095.1 Oscillospiraceae bacterium
GCTTACAGCGTTTACAGATCAGTAAACAACTGGAAGACAGCTAACCCGAACCTTGACATCACAAAGCAGGATCAGATCGACGCTCAGACTCAGCTTCTCAGAGACGCTATCGATTCACTTATTCCTGTTCCGGTAGTAACAGCCAGATTTGACGTTAAGGGCACAGCTTACATTGACGGCAAATATATTTGCGGTCTTAAGACTAAGCTTACAGCAGGTAACCTCAACAACACATTCCTTGATTATGAAGGCGTTGAAGTTACATTAACAAAGGCTATCGAAGATGCAAGATATTACGGCACAGGTTCTACTGTAACTGTTAAATATCCTGACGGTACAACAGAAGTTTACACCATCATCATCTTCGGTGATATCGACGGTAACTCAATCATCGATACTGACGACGCATTCGCAACACTTGAAGCAGCAAATGATAACTCCCTCTTCACAGCAGTTCAGAAGAAGGCAGCTAACGTTGACGGCGTTCGCAGAATCAGCCTTGACGACTATGCAATCATCAACGATGCAGCTCTCGGCTTAGTTGATATTGACCAGACATCTATTGGTTAATTGTAATAATCGTTAAAACAAAATTATGGAGCCGCTCCGAAAGGGGCGGCTTTTTTTGCCCGGATCATGAAAAAGCCTTTCAGTTTATGAACTTAAAGCGGCAATAACGCTGTATATTACATTATTTTGAAATCGTTTATTGACATTCATAATATAATAATGTAAAATATAATCTGTTATTTGAAAGGAGTCTTTATAATGGCAGTTTTCAGACCTTTTAAGGCAATCAGACCTATACCGGAAAAAGCGGCGGAAATCGCGGCTTTACCGTATGACGTTATGAACAGCGAAGAAGCTAAGGAAATGGTAAAGGGCAAACCATATTCGTTCCTTCATGTTGATAAAGCGGAGATAGACTTTGATCCGATTCCGGAAAACATCTATACTCCCGACGTTTATAACAAAGCTAAAGAAAATCTTTATAAACTTGTTTCTGACGGCGTTGCAAAGCAGGACGAAAATCCGTGTATGTATATTTACCGCCAGATCATGAACGGCAGAAGCCAGACCGGTCTTGTAGGATGCACGGCTATTGATGATTATATCAACAACATCATCAAAAAGCATGAGCTCACCCGCGCCGATAAAGAAGCGGACAGAATCAATCACGTTGATTACTGCGATGCAAATACGGGACCCATCTTCCTTACTTACAAGAAGAGCGATTTTATCAATGATACGGTAAACAGCTGGAAAGAAAATCACGAGCCTGTTTATGATTTCGTTACCGAAGACGGCGTTGCAAATACTGTTTGGGTAATTGATGACGCTGAGCTTATCAAAGCGCTCAGCGATGCTTTTGCAAATATTGATTATCTTTATATTGCTGACGGTCATCACAGAGCCGCATCAGCAGTTAAAGTCGGGCTCAAGCGCCGTGAACAGTTCCCGGATTATACGGGCGAAGAGGAATTCAACTTCTTCCTTGCCGTTCTTTTCCCGGAAAATGAGCTGGAAATCATGGATTACAACAGAGTTATAAAAGACCTTAACGGTTACAGCTTTGATGAGTTCATGGCAAAAATGGGCGAAAAATTTGACGTTGAGCTTTACGGCGAGTCAGCATATAAACCTGAAAGCAAGCATACTTTCGGTATGCTCCTTGATGGAAAATGGTACAAGGTTACGGCAAAAGCCGGTACTTTTGATGAGAGCGATCCCGTTGAGCGTCTCGACGTTTCGATCCTTCAGAAGAACGCTATTTCTCCTATTTTCGGAATCGACGATCCGAGAACAGACAAGAGAATTGATTTCATCGGCGGAATCAGAGGACTCGGCGAGCTTGAGCGCAGAGTAAATACTGATATGAAGATTGCATTTTCAATGTATCCGACAACCCTTGAGGACCTTATGGATATAGCTGATGCAGGCAAGATCATGCCCCCGAAATCAACCTGGTTTGAGCCAAAGCTTTTAAGCGGATTGTTCATCCACAAACTTTCATAAGAGGTAAATATTATGCCAAATATTGCAGTTAAAACCAACGTTTCAATTTCCAAAGAAAAAGAACTTACTTTAAAAGCTGAGCTGGGGCAGGCGATTGCGCTTCTTCCCGGTAAAAGCGAAAGCTGGCTTATGTGTTCTTTTGAAGATAACTGCCGAATCTGGTTTCAGGGAGGGAATGAGCCTGCGGCATTTGTTGAGGTTCAGGTTTACGGTAAAATCAATCCCTCAGCGGCGGATAAGCTTACATCGAAGCTCTGCTCATTAATAGAAAGCGAGCTTGGAATAGCTCAGAGCAGGGTGTACGTAAAGTATGAAGAAGTCAGCCTTTGGGGCTGGAACGGAAATAATTTTTAAATTCTGTTGCAATTTTTGTGATTTGTAATATAATAAAACAGAAATGCGTTATCAGTGGGAGAAGTAGCTGATCTCACAGCATCAGAGAGGGAGCGGACGGTGAAAGCTCCTTGCTGCTGAACAGTGAAATGCACCCATGAGCACACAGCGGGAACTTAAGTATCGCTGTGCGGCGGCCTCCGTTACGGGCGTTCGAGTTATAAATCGGAGTGGAACCGCGGATATTCCGCCTCCGTCGCCTTTGTGCGGCAGAGGCGGATTTTTATGTATTCGGAGGAACTATGTTTAAT
>CADAMY010000242.1 GCA_902789095.1 Oscillospiraceae bacterium
CGATTGAGAGAATTTTTGTCATGTTTTTTCCTCCTTTAAAATTTTGTGAAGGTTCATTACATAAAGAAGTGGTACAGCGCTAATACCGCTTTTTTATACAGTGAGCACGCTCAAAAGGGCATACTTCACCTAAAATGAATACTCCTTCATTTCATATTATAGTTTCTGATTCCAAAAAATGCAAGCATTTTCATTCCGATTTTTAAATTTTTGTAAACATTGTAATTTTTTTAATTAAAAAATTATAGAAAACAACCAATGGTTTTGCACAGTTTTTGCTGCCGATTGTCAAAACACTTATTTTATCGTATGATATGACTTTTTTTAACCTTTTTGTTTTTTACTGTTGACAGGAACAAAACGAAATAGTATAATTCGAGAGTATTCAATATTTCTTTCAGGTGTTTACCGAAGTCCGGGGGCAAGTCCCCCCTTAAGGCATCGGTGAACGCTTTATTTTTTTGCGTTAATTAAACCTGAAAGATGAGGTAATATTATGACAAAGTATATTTTTGTAACAGGCGGAGTGGTCTCCGGTCTCGGCAAAGGGATAACTGCCGCATCCCTCGGCAGACTTCTCAAAGCAAGAGGACTAAAAGTTGCAGCCCAGAAGCTTGATCCCTATATCAATGTTGATCCGGGAACGATGAGTCCGTATCAGCACGGCGAGGTTTTTGTAACAAACGACGGTGCTGAAACCGATCTCGACCTCGGCCATTATGAAAGATTTATTGACGAGGACCTCAACAAATATTCAAACCTTACTACGGGCAAGGTTTACTGGAACGTACTCAATAAAGAGAGGCGCGGCGAATATCTCGGCTCAACGGTCCAGGTAATTCCGCATATCACTAACGAGATAAAAGAATTTATTTACAGCGTAGGCAAAAAGACAGACGCAGACGTTGTAATCACCGAAATCGGCGGCACGACAGGCGATATTGAAAGCCAGCCGTTTCTTGAAGCTATAAGGCAGGTAAGTCTTGAAGTCGGCAGCGAAAACTCTCTTTTTATCCACGTCACGCTTGTTCCGTTCCTTCGCGGCTCCGACGAGCATAAAACGAAGCCGACTCAGCATTCGGTAAAAGAGCTTCAGGGAATGGGTATTCGTCCCGACATAATAGTTCTTCGCTGTGACGAGCCTCTTGAAGAAAACATTTTCAAAAAAATAGCTATGTTCTGCAACGTAAAAGACGACTGCGTAATAGAAAACAGAACTATTCCGGTTCTTTATGAAGCTCCGCTTATGCTTGAAGAGCACGACTTTTCACTTATAGTATGCCGTGAGCTCGGTCTCTGGACAAAAGCGCCGAATCTTACCGAATGGACAGATATGGTAAATAAAATCAAAAATCTCAAAAACAAAGTGAGCATTGCCATCGTCGGAAAATACGTTCAGCTCCACGACGCATATCTTTCTGTTGCAGAAGCGCTCAGGCATGCAGGCTATCATCATTCTGCCGAAGTAAAAATAGAATGGGTTGACAGCGAAACCATCACAAAAGAAAACGTCGCTCAAAAGCTCGGAAACTGCGACGGCATAATAGTGCCCGGCGGATTTGGCTCAAGAGGAATCGAAGGAAAAATAATCACCGCCGAATATGCGCGAGTAAACGATGTTCCGTATCTCGGAATCTGTCTCGGCATGCAGACGGCGGTTATAGAGTTTGCAAGGAACGTATGCTCAATGGCAGATGCGGATTCTGGAGAATTCAACAATGAATCCGCACATAAGGTCATTGACTTCCTCCCGGATCAGAACGACAGCATCAACAAGGGCGGAACGCTCAGGCTCGGCGCATATCCCTGCAAAATAAAAGAAGGTACAAAAATGTATGAATGTTACGGTACGGACTACGTTGAGGAACGTCACCGTCACAGATATGAATTCAACAACGAATTCAGAAGCGTTCTGGCAAATTCCGGGCTGACAATCAGCGGTACTTCTCCTGACGATTATATTGTTGAAGCGGTTGAAATTGAAGAAAACCGTTTTTATGTCGGCGTACAGTTCCACCCGGAATTCAAGTCCCGTCCCAATAAGCCGCATCCTCTGTTTTCGGGTCTTGTTCAGGCTTCATTAAATAAAAAAACGGATAAATAATTAAAAAATACCGTGCAGTGCTGTCAATTAAAAAATTTTTTTGAAAAAGGTCTTGATTTTACCTTCTTAATAATATATAATTGATAGGCACTTCGGGGTGTGGCGAAGTTTGGTATCGCGCTTGGTTCGGGACCAAGAGGCCATGGGTTCAAGTCCCGTCACTCCGACCAAAAATTCTCATATCGCTTTTTGCGATATGGGGATTTTTTATTTCAGGGACTTGAACCCTAAGAGGGTGAGCGGCGTTAAGAAAACAATCCTGCGAATTGTTTTCAGCCGCGAAGTCTGAGGCGGGTACTGTTGCATAGCAACGGTCGCCGAAGATGCAGGATTTGCGAAGCAAAGCCGTGTCCCGTCACTCCGACCAGTCTGAGTGGTCATACAGTACTTAAATGCTGTTTGACCACTTTTTTTGTGGTCTTTTTTGTTCTTTTTTGAGTTTTATGCAGATATATATTTCACATCAACGCCTTGACGGATATCAAAACAATTTTATAAAAGCTTACGAAAATACCCGGAGACAATGCCTCCGGGTATTGCCTCCGGGTATAAAACTGTTTTGCTGCTGTATTAGTACCAAATCCATCCGAAGAGGACGTAAACAATAATCTTCTGTCCGAATGTGAGCGAAACATTGACATTACAGGTGTCCTTGACAACATTTCCGTACTGGTCTGTGACTGTGCAGGTGATTGTTGCACTGCCTGAACCACGTTTTGTTGCTGTAACGTTTCCGTTTTGATCAACAGTTGCAACCTTCGGGTTGGAAGATTCGTATTTAACAGTGTATTTTACACCGTTATCAGCTTCAATACCGGGTTTAAGCGTTGTTGACTTCTTATAATTTAAAGAAATATCGTCAACCTTTACGCTGTAAACTCTTCCCTGTGTGAGCTTCGGAATAGATTCTGTTCTGATGACTTTTCCGCATACTGAACAGTAAAGAGTTTTTGTTCCTTCAGATGTAAGAGTCGGCTGTTTTGTAACTTTCCATTCACCATCAGTATGACCTTTTGCAGGAACATAATCAGCTTTATAGCTGTCATTACATCTTGAGCAAGTATAAGTCGTGTAGCCCTGTTCAGTGCAGGTCGGTTTGGTGACAAC
>CADAMY010000243.1 GCA_902789095.1 Oscillospiraceae bacterium
CGAGAGCATTTATGCAGGAGCAAGCAAGAATACTGCTTGTGCCGAGGCCGGAGCCGCGCGGGATATTCAGCACAGAAGTCGTAAACTTAAAACCGCCCGTTCTGCTTAATATGGTTTCTAATGAATCTGTGCCGTTCTGCGGAATAACGCCGAAAACTATAAGCGCCGCTTTGTGTATTGCAAAAGAATCATAAGGATTGCTGAAATCACGAAGTTTATCTATACTGCTGAAGCTCTGGATTGATCCGTTGTCGTCGCAGGCAAGTATGATTTCACTGTTGCCGGATTCGGAAATATATGCGCACACAGGCAGCCTTTCTTCAAGACGGATTGCAGCGTTCAGAACGGTACCGCCGTTTTCTATGCAGTAAGGAGGCGTGTCGCTCCATCCTCCTCCCCAGTTGACACGGACGGAGAGCTTGCTTTCAGAATATTCTTTCGCAGCTCTGAGCGCAGGATCATAGCTTATAAGAGATGAATTTGCCGTTATTTCTTTTTTGATTTCAGCGAAGCATAAGTCCGAATATGTATCGTCTTTTTTTATTTTGGAAAGATAATAGTAAATACGTATTCGCGTACTGAAATCAGCTTGATCTATATCGTCAAGCAAAAGCTCGACGGCATCAGGTGATAACGGTCTGCTCATAGCGCTGCATACTTCTGCAGCAGAAACGCCTTTTTGTATTTTTTTAAGCAGAAAGTCTTTTTCAACATAGCCGATAATTTTTTTCTGCCAGTCTATAAGACCGTTGCAGTCAGCTCTTTCAAATCCGTCTTTAAGACTGATATACTCATATCCGACGTGTGCTTGGCCCAGCACTGTTTCGCACGCCTGTTGAATTGTATCGCATACAGGATAAACTTTATAATCCCAAAGATATTCAGGTATTGCTTTGCCGAGCAGCATTTTTTCTTTAGGATTATCGTTAATACCATACATTCTGACAGTAAATTTGCCGTTATCCAGTTTCAGTCCGTGAAGTACGGTGTTATCGGGTAAAGCTATATTGTCAATTTTTATACAGGAAACAACACAGTTTTTGCCTATGACGCAGTTTTCTCCTATGTAGGAATCCTCAATATAAGAGTTGCTGCCTATAACAGCATTGTCGCAAATATAACTGTTGCTTGAAGAATAATTAACGTCTGCAACGTTGGTGTTAATATTGTTTGACCATTTTAAAAAGCTGAAATTCTGAATATCATTATTATAAAAGTGCATTATATCGGCAGTTGTTCCGAGATGAATAAAAGAAGCAGGGGACAAATGAATCATTCTTATTCTGTATTTATTAAGAGTGTTCCATAATATTTTTCTGCACTCTGAAAGCTCATCACAAAATATGTTTTCGGGAGTTTCGCCGATATAAGATTCAAAATCCGACTGTGTTGCCATCGGAAAAAGAAAATCACTGTAGAAATTCAGACGAACTTTTTCGTTGATGAATTTTTTACAGCCGTCATCATCCTTTATCAGATTCCAAAGCGATTTTACGATTCCTGAGTCAAAAATAATCGCACCGGTATCTATACATACATTGCCATGCTCGTCAACGGCGCCTTTGGCGTTTAGTTCATCAACCGTTCTCTTATGCAGAAACTGACCTACACAGCCTTCGTCATCCTTTAAAAATACGCCGTGATGCGAGCCTCTTTGAGCCGGTTCGTTAAAAGATATTGCAGCGGCGCCTTCAAAGCAGAAATCAATCTGAAGCGGATTGAAAAGCAGCATAACGTCTCCGGACGCTACCATTATTCCGGATGGAATTCTGCTCGGAATGTCAGCAAGAGAAATAATGAATTCATCAAATATTGTTGAACGGCTTCCGTTTGGAAGCTGCCTTGGAATAGGTGAAAAAATCTTTCCGCAGGCAGAGTACTGAGGAATCCGCTTGCTGTCTCCGCCGGAATGAAGTATAAGTATTCTGAGCCTTTCAAAATTGTCGCCGCCTTCAAGCAGAGCAATCTGTTTTATCACGTTAAGCGTAGCTCCCCCTGAGCCGACTCTCATTCCATCAGGGTCGGGGATCACAAGATATTTAGAATGAGGCGGCAGCGCATTGTTCCTGAGACGTTCGTCAATCTGCATACGGTAAATCTGCGCCTGATTCTCATTTGATGCAGTCAGAATTATATAATCCCAGTATAAGCCGTTACGGTTTTTTAACGCAGATTTATAAGACTGAAGAGAATCTTCATACGACTGCTTTAAAAACAGATTTTTATAGTTTTTCATAATTATCAGACCCTGTTATTTTTTAGTTATTTTAACATACTGATTGTATAAACCTCTGACAAATGAATTGTGGAAGATTTTGTAGTAAAATTTGACCATACGTTGTAACGATCCGATATAATTCAGGCGGTAGCTGTAAAGGCATCTTCTGCCCGCTTTTTCCAAAGGCTGATCAAAGATATGGAATAAAAAGTCTCTCAGACAATCAGCGGACAATTCGTATGGGATTTTTTCGTCAACGAAAATAGGCTCCGAAAGAATTTCACGGTAGAGTTCAGGGTCGTTATCTATTTCTTTAACTCGCTCGATTACCTGATCAAAAGATTCATAATCGTGGCAGTTGATAAAGCTCTTCGGATTGAAATCCTTTGTAATATTGATTAATGTAAAAGCGACT
>CADAMY010000244.1 GCA_902789095.1 Oscillospiraceae bacterium
GACCGTGACAGTCAGGACGTTCACGCAGGCGGCTCAGGGTGCGGATGCAGCGCAAGCGTGCTGTGTTCCAGAATAATGCAGGAGCTTTCCTCAGGAAAGCTGAAAAACGTGCTGTTTGTCGCCACGGGCGCGCTGCTTTCGCCTATGAGAACGCTGCAGGGTGAATCAATACCAGGAATAGCTCACGGCATTCTTTTTACGGGAGGCAAAAATGGATAAAGCAATGAAACATCTGCGATTTTTAAGAATAACGGCGGGGCTTGCTTCTGTTCTTGATACGCTGAGCAGTTTGTCATCAATAATGCTTATAGCGTTGTGCATCAGTTCAGCGATTAAAACAGCCGCCTTACTCAGAAATCGATAATAATTGCAATTAAAGCCGCCTTTAAACCAATATGGTAAAGGGCGGCTTTATTATATTCTTCATTTTTGATGTTTTTCATTGTATTTTATAACTTCGGCAGAAAAATCAATTTTCCTGAAAAAAACGGCTCGCCGTTAAGCGAAGCCGTTTCCGAATTATAATTTAAGGTCATATTTCTTTCTGATACCGGGGAAAAAGTGCGAGTAATAATAAACGGTCAGGAACTGCCTTGCGGAAACAAACGTACCGAATACAAAGCCTTTAAGACCGTGCATGAAAATACGGTTCACCGTGTCACGTGCCATTTTTTTATGATTCCGTATGAATCGTGGTTTACCGAATGTTTGCCGCTGAAATCTTTCCACTGATAATAAAAATGAATAACTCGCAGCTCTTTGGTAGGTACGTCGGAAAAATTATATGGAACGATGTCGGTAGCCGTCTGCTCAATTTTTCTGGTGTATTTTTCGATAGTGTCAGGCACTTTGTAATCGGGAAAATCAACTTTAATTTCTTCAAGCATCTCAGAGTTCGGCATCGGAGTCAGTATGTTCATAACTATAAGGCTTGCAGGCATACTTTTGGCAAGGTCAAGCGTCATGCGAAGCTCCTTTTCGCTTTCGTGAGGAAAACCGATTATGAATGACGCCTGAACGGTGATTCCCGCTTTTTCGCACCATTCGACGTTCCTTTTTGCAAGGCTGAGGTCAATGCTCTTTTTAACTTTTTTGATTCTCTCAGGGCTTCCGCTTTCAATACCGAAAAGAATCCAGCGGCAGCCTGCTTTATACATAAGCTTCACGTCGTCCTCATTCAGAACGCCAAGTCTCATCTGACATCCCCAGACAAGGTCAAGGTCGGCTTCTATCAGGCGGTTGCATAAATCGGTTCTTACGTCTCGCCGCGGGCAGAACAGCTCGTCAGAAAAATAAATTCCGTTTGCTCCGCATTCTTTTACAAGGAACGTCACGTCGCGCATAACCTGGTCTATACTGCGGCAGCGGTTGCAGCCCTGATGAAACTGTTTGTTTGAACAGAATGTGCAGGCGGCAGGGCAGCCCTTTGAAGCGTGAAGATAAAACATTCTCGTGCAGTTGAAAAATGATGAAAGATATCTTTCAGGCTCAATAAAGCTCCAGTCCATATCGGGAAACGTCGTAAGGTCGGCAACTTTTCTTATAGGGTTGCAGACGAATTTGCCGTCTTTCAGATAGGCAAGTCCCTCAAGGCCGGAAATGTCCTGATTATTTTCAAGCTTTTCAAACTTTTCCAAGCGACTTTTAGCTGAAAATCAATATTTTTCAAGCGAGTTTTTGAATAATGATATTTATAATTATTGAAAAAGTATTAAATATTATAAAGTTTTTGCTTGAAATCCGTAAAAACTATTGATTTTTATATAGTTTTTTGGTATGGTTTATGTGAAGGAGGCGGAAATATGATAAAAAGAGCTGATTATATAAATGCCATAACGCCGTTTATTGACACACCTTTGGTCAAGATTCTGGCTGGTGTCAGGCGTTCGGGGAAGTCCACAATTCTTAATATGATGAAAGATGTACTAAAAGCAAAAGGAATTGACGAAAACCATATCATATCAAGGAATTATACCGATATGGACGTTGATAACGGATTCACCGCTAAGGATATGTACGCGGAACTGAAGGCGTTGATTGTCGATAATGGAAAGTACTATCTTTTTCTTGACGAGCTTCAGGAAATTGAAGGATGGGAAAAGGTTGTCAACACATTGCTTGAAAATGAAAATACGGATATTTACGTCACCGGTTCCAACTCAAAGCTGATGTCAAGCGAGATATCGACTTATTTATCGGGGCGATATGTACAGATTCCGGTATATACGCTTTCATTTGCAGAATATCTGTATTTCAAAAATAAAGCTGCAAACGAAGCTCGCAGCGCTTTCGATGAATATCTGCGTTTCGGCGGTTTTCCGATAATCGGCATCAGTAATTTTGATACGCAGTCTGCTTATCAGGTAGTTGAAGGAATTTATGCCGCTGTGATAACCAACGATATAGCACGACGCCATAAGATAAAAAATCAGGAGCTTTTTGACCGTGTTGTGCTTTATATCATAGAGAATGTCGGCAAAACATTTTCGGCAAACGCGATCGTAAAATTCCTGAAAAATGAGAAAAGAAAAATCTCGGTTGAAACGATTTATAATTATCTT
>CADAMY010000245.1 GCA_902789095.1 Oscillospiraceae bacterium
CATAAATATTCTCCTTGGAAAATTCACCCATAATTATTGTTTTCATAAAATATAGTATAAAACAAATGAGGTGAAATAATGAACAGAATTAAAAAATTGGTTTGTCTTGGCGGTGATGACCGCAGTAAGTATATTTCAGCCCGGCTGAATGAATCGGGAATATATACGGATTTAACAAATGAAGATATTGATTTTTCAGATTATGATGGTATAATACTGCCTCTTCCTGTATCATCAGACAGAAAAAATATAAAAGGAACGCAGATTGACGCTGAATCATTCTGCAGAAACGTTGATGAATCAAAAATCATATTTGCTGGCAAAGCTGACGAAAGATTAAAAAATATTCTTCTCTCAAGAGGAATTACGTTTTTTGATTATATTCAGCGGCCGGAATTTTCAAGTAAAAACTCAGTTCCGACTGCATTCGGTGTTCTGCAATATGTGATGATCAACAGCAAAATAACGGTGAATAATCTGAAAATTGCTGTTGTCGGATACGGGAACTGCGGCAGAGCTGTCTGCAGATTGTTTAAAAATGTCGGCGCAGACGTAATATCCGCATCCCGCAAATATATTACATTGGCTCAGGCTGAGTCGGACGGCATTAAAAGCGTACTTATTAAAGATTTGGCTAAAATACTGCCGTTTGCTGATGTGATTATAAACACGGTACCTGCGTCAATATTGAAAAAACAGGCGATTGACGCCATTAGCGAAGAAGCATTGATAATTGATATTTCATCATACCCATACGGATTTGACTACGATTATGCGGAAAAATGCGGCAAAAAAGTCAATCTTTTACCGTCGCTTCCCGGAAAATATTTTCCTCAGTCGGCAGGATATATTATAGCCGACACAATCACAAACATAACAGAGGAGGAGGGACTTTGAGAAAACTTGATATAGGATATGCAATGTGCGGCTCGTTCTGCACGTTTTCAAAAGCAATCAAAACAATACAGGAGCTTGTATCTGAATATAATATTACACCTGTTTTTTCAGATTATGCAGGCAGCACGGATACACGCTTTTATGATATAGAAAAATTTACAAAGCAAATTGAAGAAATCTGCGGAAATAAGGCGATTAAAACTATTAAAGACGCTGAGCCTATCGGACCACAAAAAATGTTTGACGCGCTGATAGTAGCGCCCTGCACAGGCAACACTCTTGCAAAGCTTTCGCACGGTATAACTGATACCGCCGTTACCATGGCAGTCAAGGCGCATATCAGAAACGCAAGACCTGTCGTTATAGGAATATCAACAAACGACGCTCTTGGCGCATCAGCAGAGAATATAGGCAGACTTCTTGCAAGACGTGATTATTATTTTATCCCGTTTTCGCAGGATGATCCGAAGAATAAACCGAGATCAATGGTCTGTAATTTTGAAAAAACAGCCGAAGCCTTATCTAATGCGCTCAAAGGCAGACAGATTCAGCCGATTATATCATAATTAATTCTTTTCTATAGATGAGTATTTTATAGTGAATTGGTTGTTTACAATGATTTGCTGAAGCTGAGCTTCGTTTTCAGGCAGGACTTCAGTATAAATGCCGCTGTTGGGCTCATATTCGCCGTGAAAATCCGAGCCGCCTGTGCGGATTTTATAGTCAAATTTTTCTGCCCAGTAGGTTGCAATATCATTTCTTGAATCGTGACCGGGATGACCGTTGAATATTTCGATTCCATCAAGTATTCCGGGCGGAACGATCATACAATGATTGCGGAAAGGATGAGCCTGAACGACGGTGCATCCGAGCGACTGAACAAAACGGATTCCGTCTTCGGTTTCCATGGCAAGAACTCCGTCCATGCGGCGGAGTTTTTCTTCGGTCAGTCCGAAAATCAGATAATCGTTGTCATTTTCGTCAAACCTCAGCTCAGCGCCGAGATAGACTTTAAAGTTTTCATGCTTTACGGCTTCTTTCAGCGCGGCTCTGTATCCCTTTAAAAAGCAGTCAATTTTATCATCCCAGCTCGGAAAAATTTTCAGCTTCATCTTGCGCTTGAATGTATAGGAATGGAGATGATCTGTGATCATCATTCCGCTGTATCCTTTTGAAACGTATAGTTTTACTGCTTTTGCCGCAGCCATTTCGCCGCAGTTGCTTGTTTCTTTGGTATGAGCATGAATTTCAATAAGATAATTTTCCATTTTAATCACCATTAGGATTATACACCTAATAAGCGGTTAATTCAAGCGGATTTAATATAAATTATCAGGATCGATATTCTTTTTTAAAGTCGGCGATTCTTCTTTTTCGCTGAATCGGCGATCCTCATATTTTATCAGGTAATAATTATCTGTTTCAAATTCACTAACAACAATATATTTGTTGTTATTCCTTACAGCTTTTTCAAAAATTCTTATAAAGTCTGCATCTGCATTTTTCTTATTGCAGTCAAATACAAGATTATATTGCTTTATAATTCCGCTCTCACTTTCAGGGTAGAGCGCAATACATATTTTATCGTATCCTTCGGGGAAGCAGTATAATCTTGTATTTGACTGCAACAAGAAAGAT
>CADAMY010000246.1 GCA_902789095.1 Oscillospiraceae bacterium
TCTGCTTATTATCAATAAATTCAGGCTTGAATTTGCTCCGTTTACGCTTATTCTTTCTGTACTTAATGCGTCTTTATACATTCTTTACAATATATGCAGCATCAAAGCGCTCGGCAAAATCAACCTGTCCCTGTTTTCTCTTTTTACCACGCTTGGCGGAATGGTGCTTCCCTTCCTTGTCGGCATAATTATATATAAAGAGCCGCTCACACTCGGCAAAATCCTGTGTTTCGCCGCTGTATTTACAGCTCTTATTTTAACCGTTGACAAAAAGCTTGATAAAAAAGGCTTGAAATACTACCTCGGCGTCTTCTTCTGCAACGGTACGATAGGAGTGCTTGCAAAAGTATTTGACGCATCGGAATTTCATAAAACGAGCGCCGCGGGTTATTCCATGACTACGGCGGCGGTTATGATAATCGCCTGCGGAGTTTACCTGCTTTTTTCAAAAGACAGTTTGCCGCAAAAAACCAAAAAGCAGAAAATCGCCTCGCTCATTTATTCATCGGGCTACGGAATGCTCAATAATATCGGCAACTACCTGATGCTCATTTCAATAGCTCACGTTTCCGCTTCTGCTCAGTATCCCATGACCACCGGCGGAATGATAATCGTATCAACAATAATATGTTTCTTCACTAAAGACAAACCAAAGCCCAAAGAAATCATCTCGGTCATAATTTCGTTTATCGGAATAATGCTTCTTGTATTGCTCAACAAGTAAACGTTACCTGATTTTTATATTGAAAACAGCAGTAAATTCGATTATAATATAAATACAATTATTCAGGAGGTTAATTATGAAAAAGACAGTTCTGAAAATCATTTCCCTTATAATGAGCGTTGTTCTCACATTTACAGCCGCTTCAATCGGCTCAGGTGCGCTTGAAACAGAAAAAGCGCCTGTAACGGACAATGCTCCGGCAGTTATTTCTGCTGCGTCTTCGCTGATTCCCATGGACAGCTTCGCAGGCATTTTTGCAGGAATGGAAAAGCTGACGAGCTTTGAAGCGTTCGGAAATAACGTAATGAAGGTAATTTACAACGGTCTCAACGTTGTGGTTGAGATTCTTTGCAGAGTTATCTGCGCCTCTATCCCTGACCCGAAGGACTGGAAAAGCATCGACGAATACAGCGCTGAAGAATCCTGCTTCCTGCCCGGAAGAAGCACATATCAGACAGAAGCCGGCAGAAACAGCCGCTGGAGCCTCGGATATTCAAGCAGAAGCATTCTGCCCGACGACGTAGGCGAAGGCAGATATTATATCGGCAGAGACGTTACGCCGAGAATTGCAGAAGGCGTTTACGACGATCAGAGAATCAGAGTCTGCGTAATAGACGACAACAGCGGTGAAGGCGCAGTTGTTTTCGGCGCGATAGACAGCCTCGGAGTAACATCGGCAGACGTTCGTTCAATCAGAGCGGGCGTGCTTGATTACTGCAAAGAAAAAGGTATTAAAGTGTCAAGCATCAATATCGGAGCGACCCATGCCCACACCGCTCTTGACGTTCAGGGCGTCGGCACCGCATTTTTCTACAAGCTGTTTTTGGGCGGACTTGCCAATATCATCACTCCCCTTTATGACGTTCCGATGCTCAGGGATTCTAATAATTTCAAGTCCCATTTTATAAACGAGTCTATCAAAGCAGTCAAAGAAGCTTTTGAAGATATGGAAAACGGCAGGCTGTATTATGACACGATCGACGGCAGCTATTACATGAGAGACAAAAGAGATCTCATAACAAAAGATGAAATGCCCATGATGCCGAGCCTTTATTTTGTGCCGGACAGCGGCAGTGAAGCTACCTATATTACCGAAATCGGTTGTCATCCGACGTCATTCAGCGCAGACAATATGCTCGTCAGCAGCGATTATATTTACTATCTTGACGAATACATCAAAGAAAACACAGGCTCAAACGTAATAATAGTTCAGGGTGCGCTCGGTCAGATAACGAGGGACAATATCGAATATGACGAGAGCGAGCTTTCCGACTACGAAAAAATCGGAGCCGGCACAAAGGCACTCGGCGAAGCTTTTGCCGATCTTATAATAAACGGCGATTACACAAGAGAGCTTGACCCGATAATCAACGTAAAACACAGGGAGCTGTTTATGACTCCTGAAAACAGCCTGCTTCGTCTTGCCTGCGAAATTCAGCTTGTCAACAATAAGATATATTATCTTGAAGACGGCAGCGTAGCTATGGCAACGGAGCTCGGTTACCTTGAATTCGGCAACGTTCTCGGTTTTGCAATGTTCCCCGGCGAGTTTTATCCCGAAACGTTCTGGGGAAATGAGATAACGGAAAACGCAACGTGGGACGGAACTGAATGGCAGTACCCGAGCATGCACACAAGCGTTGAAGGAATTGAAGTTTACCCGATAAGCCTTATGAACGATGCTACCGGATACGTCGTACCCGACAACAACTTTGCGTTTATGGGACACATCGCAAACATCAAGCGTTCGGTCGCCGACGAACTTCTTTCAGTCGGCAAACACACAGGCTCATACCTTATCGGCGA
>CADAMY010000247.1 GCA_902789095.1 Oscillospiraceae bacterium
GGGCTTTTGATTCCGCTTGCCCAGGTGAAAGGCTCGTCAGGTCTGAAAAACACCGCTTTGATTTTAAGCAGGTCTTTTGCTATAAGTTTTTTAGTATCCAATTTAAACACTCCTTAACCGACAAATTCGTTTATACATCTTTCATAAGCCGCAACAGGATCGTCGGCGGCTGTGATAGGTCTGCCTACAACTATATAGTCAGAGCCGATTTTTTTAGCTTGTGCGGGCGTCATTACCCTTACCTGATCGCCTGTGTCGCCGTCTGAGAATCTGACGCCTGGCGTAACGGTTATAAAGTCTTTACCGCAGACAGAATGGACTTTTTCTGATTCGAGCGGCGAACAAACTACGCCGTCAAGCCCGGAATCAGCGGCATTTTTTGCATAATGCATTACAACCTTGTCAATAGGCTCGTTTATTAAAAGATCAGCTTTCATGCGCTCCTCGCTCGTGGAAGTGAGCTGAGTTACGGCTATGAGCAGCGGTCTTGTGCCGTCGGGACGTGTAAGCCCTTCAATAGCCGCTTCCATCATGGCTTTTGTGCCGGAAGCGTGAAGGTTAGTCATATCAACGTCAAGACGGGAAAGAACTGCCATTGATTTTTTAACGGTATTAGGAATATCGTGAAGCTTTAAGTCAAGAAAAATCTTGTGACCTCTCGCTTTTATTTCTCTTACAATGTCGGGGCCTTCCGCATAAAAAAGCTCCATACCGATTTTAACATAAGGCTTTCTGCCCTTGAATTTATCAAGAAAAGCCATAACTTCGTCTTTGCCTGAAAAATCACAGGCAACTATAACGTCTTTACCCATTGAATGATCCTCC
This sequence comes from Oscillospiraceae bacterium, assembly GCA_902789095.1. Taxonomy (GTDB): domain Bacteria; phylum Bacillota; class Clostridia; order Oscillospirales; family Acutalibacteraceae; genus CAG-488. The sequence continues at coordinate 826 of CADAMY010000247.1, forward strand.
GATTATATCTTTTAAACTGGTTATGCCGTACTTTTCCATGACTGACGGCAGATTGTCAATAATATTTCTGCACGCAAACGGATCGACGAGATTTGCGGCTCCGACCTCAACGGCGCAGGCTCCTGCGAGCATCATTTCTATAACGTCTTCGGCACAGGTGACTCCGCCCATACCTATGACGGGAATATTTACGCTCTTTGCGACCTGATAAACCATTCTGAGCGCAACCGGGAAAATCGCAGGACCTGAAAATCCGCCCATTGTATTGGCTATTACAGGGCGTTTTGTTTTAAGGTCTATCCTCATGCCGAGCAGAGTATTTATTAGGCTTATGCCGTCGGCTCCCGCTTCTTCGCAGGCTTTGGCAATCGAAACTATATCAGTAACGTTGGGCGAGAGCTTGATGATAACAGGCTTTTTCGTTACGGCTTTAACGGCTTTTGTTACCGAAGCCGCCGCCTTCGGGTCTGTTCCGAAGCTCATTCCGCCGCCGTGAACGTTGGGGCAGGAAACGTTTACTTCAAGCCAGCCGACCTGGCTCTCTTTATCAAGCAAAGCGCAGGTATAGGCGTATTCGTCAACGGAAAAGCCGCTGACGTTTGCCATAACGGGTTTATTGAAGCATTTTTTGAGTTTCGGCAGTTCTTCGCTTATCACCTTTTCAACGCCCGGATTCTGAAGTCCTACGGCGTTTATCATACCTGAAGTACATTCAGCGATTCTCGGCGTGGGGTTGCCGAATCTCGCTTCTTTCGTAGTGCCTTTAAAAGAGAAAGTGCCAAGGCAGTTTATATCGTAAATTTCCGCAAATTCATAACCGAATCCGAAAGTGCCGGAAGCTGGAATAACAGGGTTGTCAATTTCAATACCAAATAAATCAACCTTAGTGTTTACCATATTATTTCCTCCCTTTCAAGCACGGGGCCTTCTTTGCAGATTCGCTTATTGCCGTATTTCGTTTTGCACGAACAGCCCATACAAGCGCCGAATCCGCATCCCATTCTCTCTTCAAAGCTGTACTGACCGCTCGTTTTGGCGATAGATTCTATCGCTTTGAACATCGGCATCGGTCCGCAGGTGTAAAAGTAGGAATAATCAACGTTTTTAAGCGCGTCGGTGACGAAGCCTTTTGTACCTGATGAGCCGTCGGCTGTTGTGATGAAAACCCGAGCTCCCGTTTCCTCAAATTCTTTGACGGCAAAAATTTCGTCTTGTGAATTAAAGCCTAAAATAACTGTGACTTCTTCGCACTTTTCAACGAGCTTTTTACAAAGATTATAAAGCGGCGGGATTCCGACTCCTCCTCCGATGAGGACGGGGTTTTTGCCGCTTTTTGAAATATCGTATCCGTTGCCGAGGCCGCAAAGCACGTCAAGCTCATCGCCCTTTGTCATTTCTGAAAGATACTTCGTGCCGCCGCCGACAACTTTATAAATTATCTTTATTTCGTTTTCGTTATAATCGCAGACGGAAATAGGTCTGCGCAGGAAAAAGCCGTGAAGCTTGATGTTGATGAACTGACCGGGAGAAGTCAGCGATGAAGCGTCGCCCTCAAGGGTCATATAATATGTATTTTTTGCAATCAGTTTATTTTCACCGACTGTAAATATCGACTGTTTCATTCAGAATCTCTCCAAACTAT
>CADAMY010000248.1 GCA_902789095.1 Oscillospiraceae bacterium
TTTTTTAATAAATACAGTTATAAGCTTGATTTTATAATAAGAAAGATTAAAGAAAACCGGAAAAAATAAATCAAAATCTGCAAAACCTATTTAATGGAGGACTTTGTTTATGAATAAAACTTTCTTTCTTGCAGAAGAGATGTATGCTGACGGTGATTACAAAAACGCGCTTGATCTTTTCCGATCAATAGAGAATAAAGATGATGATGTTTTAAATTATATCGGGAGCTGCTATATTCAGCTCAAAGAGTTTAACCTCGCTGAATCAATTTTTGTTAAACAAAAAGAAGCTAATCCCAACAATGCCAGACCGTATTACAAATTAGGGCAATTATATATTTTAAAAGGCGATTTAGAAACCGCAGAAAGTTATCTTCAGTCAGCTCTGTCAATTGATCCGAAATGCAGCGAAATATATTTTTATTACGGTGTTTTATATGAGCATAAACAGAATTTGCCCGAAGCTATCAACCAGTATGAAAAAGCTCTTGAAATCAATCCTGACGATCCTGATGTAAATCATAATCTTTCATCATGCTATTTCAGACTCGGCAAATATGATAAAGCGCTTAACGCAGCATATACTGCATATAATGAAGACCCGTATGACAAAGATATTATGTTTAATTTAGGGCTTATTCTTATCCGTATGAAAAAATATGAACAGGTCGTATCGTTATTCAATAACAACGAAATAGCAGAAAGTGACTCTGACTTAAAAAATCAGTTGAACTATGCTTTAGAAAAACTTGATAAAAAAAGAATAAACGCTTTAAATTATATAATTGAAAATTTTTTATATGATACAATCACTGATCTGGATATGGTACTTACAGATTCAAAGAGCGATCCGCAGTATTCCGCCGTTACAGTTTACAAACGTCTGGAAACGTATTTACAGTACAGCAAAAATAACAATCAAAATGTTTTAGACTTCATAAAAAACAGCGGGTACGATAAAAACGATATTAAAATATTTATAGAAAAATATAATGCAGAGATTCCGGCATATCGGGAATATACAGACCCCGAAATAAAACCAATTTAACAAAAAATATTTTCAAAATATAAAGGAGAAATCATCATGTTAAAAAACGTACCATCAATTCTTTCACCCGAACTTCTTAAAATCCTTATGGAAATGGGACACGGCGACACTATCGTTATCGGTGACGGCAACTTCCCCGCTGCCGCAAACGCTCAGAGACTTGTGCGCCTTGACGGTCACGGCGTAACCGAAATTCTTGACGCAATACTTAAACTGATGCCGCTTGACACATACGTCGAAAATCCCGTTTCTCTTATGGATAACGGCGACAGCGAAAACCGTCCTCCTATATGGAAGGATTATGCTGAAGTTATTGAAAAGAACGAAGGCAAAAAAGATTTCCGCCTTGTTGAACGCTTCCAGTTCTATACCGAGGCTAAAAAAGCGTATGCTATCATCGCAACAGGAGAGACCGCAATTTACGCAAACGTTATTCTTCAAAAAGGCGTAGTTATCGAATAAGGTGATCAAAATGAAAAAAGTACTTGCATTTGACTTCGGCGCTTCGAGCGGCAGAGCAATTATAGGAACGCTTGAAAACGGCAGAATCTCACTTAAAGAAGTTCACCGCTTTTCAAATGACCCTGTTAAGGTCGGCGGCACGCTTTACTGGGACGTGCTCAGACTTCTTTATGAAATCAAGCAAGGTATAGTCAAAGCCAAGCTTGCAGGAGGTTTTGATTCAATAGGTATCGACACGTGGGGCGTTGATTTCGGCCTTATCGACAAGGAAGGCAGACTTCTTGAAAATCCCGTTCACTATCGTGACCTTAGAACTGCAGGCCTTGTTGACGAAGCTTTTAAAACAATGCCTCGTGAAAAAATTTACGGCATCACGGGTATTCAGTTTATGGAGCTTAACACTTTGTTCCAGCTCATTTCCCTTCGCCGTCAGAGACCCGAACTGCTTTCAAGAACTGATAAAATGCTCTTTATGCCCGACCTGCTCGCTTATTTCCTGACAGGTAAAATGTGCGCCGAATACTCAATAGCCTCAACTTCTCAGATTATTGATATAAATAAACGCACCTGGAGCAAAGAGATTCTTGACGCATTTGACATTGACGAAAGTATTTTTGCGCAGCTCGTTCAGCCCGGCACTGTGCTTGGCAATCTCAGCGACGAAATATGCGAAGAATGCGGCGTTCCTGCCGTTCCGGTAATTTCAGTCTGCGGTCACGATACGCAGTCGGCAATTACCGCCGTACCGTGCGAAGACGGCGACTTTGTATTCCTGAGCAGCGGCACATGGTCGCTTTTCGGAACAGAGCTTGACGAGCCGATAGTAAACGAAACTTCGCTGAACATCAACATCACCAACGAAGGCGGACTCGGCGGCAAGACAGGATTCCTCAAAAACATCATCGGCTTGTGGCTGATTCAGGAAAGCAGACGTCAATGGCAGAGAGAGGGCA
>CADAMY010000249.1 GCA_902789095.1 Oscillospiraceae bacterium
GATTCTCTCCAAAGATAAATTATACTAAAATTATACCATAAAACGCGAAAAACGCAACTTTTGATAATTTTTAAATATTTAACGGCGTTATTATTGACATATCCTCAAATTTATACTATTATTATTCTGTAGATTTTTAATCATAAATCACTAAATTTTCAGGAGGGATTTTATGTTAAGGCAAATCAATAAGATTTTGGCTTCGGTAATGGTGATTATACTTATTGTCGGAACTGTTTCGGTAGGATCAGCCGCTGCCGACAAATTACCGCTGTTTAAGGTAAATGACGTAAATTCAAGACAGGGCGAGGAAGTAACGCTGAACGTCAAAATTGATCAGGCAGTTACCAAAACGTCCAATCAGCTTAACTCATTTGATCTTGCTCTTACGTTTGATAAAGACGTCTTTGAAGTGCTTTCAATTTCAAAGGGCGCCGGACTTATTACAGCGCTCAGCGCTCTCAAAGAAGGTGACCTCGGCGTTGACACAGGCGGATATATCTACTCTGAAAATGCAGAAACTCCGGGCGAGGTTATCTGGAGCCTTTCGAGCATAGAGGGCTTTTCTTTCAGCAAAGGCAGTTTGTTTGCAATAGTAAGAGTTAAAATCAAAAACGCGTCCAATCTGGAAAATAACCCTGCATTCACTCTGACGGTCACAAGCGCCGCAAAACTCAGCAGCGATAAGAAAACTCAGATTGACCGTACAAGCGATTTTGCGCCTTATACAAACAATACGAACATTGAATTAAATCTTGCTACTTTGTGCAATTGGAAGTATAATCCGGAAACGAAATCATATACTCTTGTAAAATTCAACGACGCAAAAGCAACTTATTTTACCGTACCCGATACTTATGATGACGGAGTAAACGGTGAGCATCCTGTTACGGATATAAGTGCAAGCGCATTTAAACGCAACACGAAACTTGAAAAAATAACGCTTGGACACAATCTTCTCAACGTAGCGGCAGGCGCATTCACAGGCTGTTCAAAGCTTAAAAATGTATCTGTTTATTCTCCTGATACTATTGTCAACGCAGGAGCTTTCTACGGCACGTCGCCTGATTTGCTGATAAGATGCGTAAAGGGCTCGTCTGCCGATCAGTACGCACAGGTAAACGAAATAGCTGTTGAATATTTCGGCGATCTGAGCCTTTGCACTATCGAAGGCATTGAAAAAGAAAAGAACTATACCGGCGCACCTGTAACAATGAGTGCGATTACCGTAACCACACCCGAAGGCGCCGTACTCACAGAAGGCATTGATTATATTGTTGAATATAAAGATAATATCGAAATCGGAAAAGCAACGGTAACCGTTAAGGGAACAGGCAATTATTTCGGTGTTCTCACCTATGATTTTGATATTCTTTGCCCGTATCACGTAAATGACGGCAACGAGTATTACGTTGTAACTGCGCCGACTTATGAGGATTGTACTCTCGGCGGTAAATCTGTAGAGCATTGTTCAAAATGCGGATATACAAAAGAAAACGATCTTCCGCCCAAAGAACACGCAGAAGGCGTATGGGAAGAAGTTACTCCTGCCACCTGTACCGAGGAAGGACGCAGCGCTCTTGTTTGTCCCGACTGCGGCAAGCATCTTGAAGAAAAAGCTATTGAAAAAATTCCGCACGACTATCAGCCTGTAATAATTAAAGAAGCAACCTGCAACGAAACGGGAACAGAAAATATAACCTGCACAGTCTGCGGTGACGTAAAGGAAACTCATGATCTTCCCGTTGTTGAGCACAATAAACAGTGGGTTACAATCAAAGAAGCGACTTGTACGGAAGACGGCGAAGAAAAGCTCATCTGCACATACTGCAAAGAGGAATATGAAACAAGAACTATCCCCAATGGCGGCGGACATAAAAAATCAGAAAACTGGATTACAATAAAAGACGCTACCTGCACAGAGCCCGGTGAAAAAGCCATGGCTTGCACAGTTTGCGGCGAGGTTTTTGAAAGAGAAGAGATCCCTGCCAAGGGACATAAAAAATCAGAAGACTGGATCATAAAAGAAGCAACCTGTACAGAACCCGGCGAAAAAACCATGGCTTGCACAGTCTGCGGCGAAGTTTTTGAAAGAGAAGAAATCCCTGCAAAGGGACATAATACCGAAGTTGTCGTTAAAGATGCTTCCTGTACGCAGGACGGATCAAAAACAACAGTATGCAAGGATTGCGGTACTGTAATCAACACAGAAGTAATCAATAAGACAGGTCATAAGTATCCTGAGCAGTGGACTCAATTGAAAGCGCCGACCTGCACGGAAAAGGGAAGCGAAGTTCAGATCTGCACAGTCTGCGGCGAGCAGACTCAGCCGAGGGAAATCTCTGCGCTGGGTCACGTTTCCACAGGCGTCAAGACCATAACAGAAGCAACCTGCACACATACCGGAAAGAAAGCTGATAAATGCTCAAGATGCGGCGAA
>CADAMY010000250.1 GCA_902789095.1 Oscillospiraceae bacterium
ACAGCTCTCATCAGCAGATTCAAAAGTAAAACGACTCAGAGCTTTGCAATAGCTCTTGCTATCATACCGGTAGTGGTTCAGATGGTCATAATGCTCGTCAACGGCAACATCGGAGCAGGCGTAGCGGTGGCAGGCGCCTTCGGACTTGTCAGATTTCGCTCGGCTCCCGGCACAGCAAAAGAAATCGGCGCAATATTCATGGCGATGGCGATAGGCCTTGCAACAGGTATGGGCTACGTCGGACTGGCGGGATTATTCTTCCTCGTAACAGGAGCGGCGGTCGTTCTGCTCACAGCCGTAAACTTCGGGCAGGAAAATCACGCAAGACGCACCCTCAAAGTAACAATTCCCGAAGGACTTGATTACGACGGACTTTTTGACGATCTTTTTGAAAAATACACAAAATCCGCAACACTCGAAAAAGTCAAGACTTCAAACATGGGCACGCTTTTTGAACTTCACTACAATATCGTGCTCAAAGAAAACAACGTGCCGAAATCTTTTATTGACGATATAAGATGCAGAAACGGCAATCTCAATATAATCTGCACAAAATCAGAAACACAGGAAACACTCTGATAAAGTAAATTATTGATTTATCTGAAAATTTATAATATAATCACATAGTAATTTATTTTAAAAGGGTGATGAAAATGAGAATACTGATAGCTGAGGACGAACTCGACCTTGCTGAAGCTCTTACTGTGTTTTTTGAAAAAAACCAGTTTACGGTTGATACCGTGAACGACGGAATGTCAGCTTATGAATATGCGTCAATGGGCGAGTACGACGCAATAATTCTTGACGTAATGATGCCTAAAATGAACGGCATTGAGGTGCTCAAGCATTTAAGGGATGAAAACGTCAGCACTCCCGTAATGATGCTCACCGCAAAGGCTCAGAAGGACGACAGGGTAGAGGGCTTCGACGCAGGCGCAGACGATTATCTGCCAAAGCCGTTTGCTCCCGATGAGCTTATCAGCAGAGTCAGGGCGATGCTAAGACGCTCCGGCGGATATAAGCCGACCGTGCTCAGCTTTAAGGATATAACGCTTGACTGCAGCGCCGCATTGCTTGAGTGCAAGGGCAAATCGGCGCACTTGAGCAAAAAGGAATTTCAGATAATGGAGCTGTTTATGCGCTCGCCGGGTATAGTTTTTTCAGCCGATAAAATAATGGAGCGCGTATGGGAATGGGACAGCGACGCGGAAATAAACGTTGTCTGGGTAAATATTTCCAACATACGCAAAAAGCTTTATTATATCGGCTCGCAGGTAGAAATCCGCGCGAACAGAGGATTGGGCTATATTCTTGACTGAACCGGAGGCAGCTTATGATCAACCAGCTTCGTAAAAAATTTATAAAGATAACGATGATTTCTGTTGCGTCGCTCGTAACGGTGCTGTGTCTTATTATCAATATCGCAAACTATATCATCACAGACGGCGATCTTAAATCCATCCTTCTCTCAATAGAGCAGAACCGCATGGAAATGAACGAAAACATTCCCGGAAAGCAGATGCCTTTCATGCAGGAGAATGAAGAAACGGAAGAAACGGAAGATACGGAAGATACGGAGAATACTGACGACGCAGAAGATTTTCCTGAAGAAAAAAGACCATTTGACCACATGGGCAGAATTAATCCCGAAGCGGCATATTCAACGAGATTTTTTGTTATCCACTATGATGACGAAGGCAATATAACCGACGCGCGGCTTGACAGAATCGCATCCGTTACCGAAGATGACGTTCAGGATTATGTTAAGACAGCGTTAAAGCACGGCGAAGGTTTCGGCTATAAAGGGCACTATAAATATTATGTTATAAAGAACGCAGACAACAGATGGGAAGCGATTTTTGTTGACGCATATTCCCAGCTCAATTCAGCATTGTGGATTGCAGGATTGTCGCTTGCTTCAATGATTATCTGCACGGCTGCGGCTTACTTTATAGTAGTGAAATTCTCACGCAAGGCGGTCGACCCCGTAATCAAAAACATCGAAACACAAAAGCAGTTTATAACCGACGCGAGCCACGAGCTCAAAACTCCGATAACGGTTATAAACACAAATCTTAAATTAGTCGAAATGGATATTGGCGAAAACAAATGGATAACTAAGGCTCAGAATCAGACGGAAAAACTCAGCGAGCTTGTAAATTCGCTTGTATCCCTTGCAAAACTTGACGAAGAAAACCCGACGCTTCAATTCGCAAAATTCAATATCAGTTTCACGGCGCAGGAAGTCTTTGATTCTTTTGAAGATTTTTCAGCATCAAAATCGCATGAGCTTATTGCCGATATTCAACCTGACCTTGAGTATAACGGCGACGAGTACCTTGTGCGCAGGCTGATGTCCGTACTTATCGAAAATGCGGTCAAATACGCATCCCCCGGAACTCCGATTGA
>CADAMY010000251.1 GCA_902789095.1 Oscillospiraceae bacterium
CTCGCAGTATCTATATACAGCTTCGGGTCGAAAATGCGGCTTCTTGCATACTTTCTCGAAGTCTTCCAGTTTGTCGAAAAATACTTTTTCGACAAACTGCAGGGTGCAGAATAATAAATCTGCACCCTTAATAATTATCATACGTTTTTAAATCTCTCAAAATCTACGCTGCCGTTCATCATAGCGCCTTCAGTTATTTCAGCTCCGGGTGCGCTGGAAGCAAGATGTTGAGCCGTCTTACCGAAACTGCTGCCGCCCGAAGTCGCAAAAAGAACGATCTTTTTGCCTTTAAAATCGTACTGTTCAAGAAAGCTTCTGATGATCAGCGGAGCGGAATAGTACCATATCGGAAACGCAAGAAAAATCACGTCATGACCTGCAATATCTGCGCTCTTGTCGCTGAGTGCGGGTCTCTCTTTTTTTATCCACTCCCTGTTGCATCGTGAGAGCGGATTTGTCCACTTTATATCGGCGGCTGAATAAGGCTTTGCAGGTTTAATCTCATAAATATCCGCGCCGACTGTACAGGCGAGCTCCTTTGCTTTTTTTGCGGTTGTGCCTTCTGCCGAAAAATAAGCTAATAATATATTACTCACGGTAATTCATCCTTTTTTATTTATAATATCACAAATATTTTATATTTCAAGCTTTACTATTATTATTAAAATTGATATAATGTATTCATAAACTTCACAGGAGGACTCTATGTATAAAGTATTATTGATAAACGGCAGTCCGCATTCAAACGGATGCACGGCGACTGCGCTGAATGAAATGATCAACATTCTTGAAGATGAAGGAATAGAAACGAAGCTAATACACGTCGGCAATAAGAATATCAGAGGATGTATTTCGTGCAATTCCTGCTCGCAGAAGGGCAGATGCGTTTTTGACGATATGGTGAACGAAACAGCCGCAGAATTTGAAAGCGCTGACGGACTTATAGTCGGCAGCCCTGTATATTACGGCTCGCCAAACGGCACGCTTTTGTCTTTCCTTGACAGGCTGTTTTACAGCACTCCGTTTTCAAAGCAGATGAAAGTCGGCGCTGCGGTTGTAAGCTGCCGCCGGGGAGGGAATACCGCTTCTTTTGACGTGCTCAACAAATATTTCACGATTTCAGGTATGCCCGTTGCGTCGGGAACTTATTGGAATCAGGTTCACGGCTTTACTTCTGAGGACGTTTTAAAAGATAAAGAAGGCTTGCAGACTATGCGCAACCTTGCAAGAAATATGGCTTTCCTTATAAAATCCATAGGCGACGGCAAAGAAAAATACGGTTTGCCTGAAACAGAAAGAAAGTATTTTACAAGCTTCCCGGACGGAAAATAAAAGCTTCGATGTGCTTTAATATTTTTAAAGGTGATTTGCTATGAATGAGAAGACTCCATTGAAATTCAATAACGGAAAGTTTAAGATAATGGCTATCGGCGATATCCATGCTCCGTTTGATTTAAGCGATGAGGAAACGAGGCTCAAAGCGGAGGATACGTCACTTTTGCTTAATACGGCGGCTGAAAGGCTCAAACCTGATTTTGCAGTATTTATGGGAGATATGGGCAAGGATGATGACGAAGAGAAAACCCGTGAAATTATAAGACGAATAACAGCTCCTCTCTCTGCGAGGAATATTCCTTATGGTATCGTTTTCGGCAATCACGACCCCGAATGCGCCATTCCGAAGGAGCGCCAGCTTGAACTTTATAACGAAGTTTACGACAATTTGTACGTTTATGACTCCGTGCCGAAAATTACCGGAGTGGGCAACTGCAATGTGCTTGTAAAGGATTCCGATGGCAAAGAGGATATACTCAATCTCTGGTTTGCGGACAGCAACAATCTCTATGACGACAGAGACGTTTCTTACTATGATATACTTCACGACGATCAGGTTGAATGGTATAAAACAACAGCCGCAGAGATAATTAAAAATCATAACGGCAGAGTTATTCCTGCCGCATGGTTTATGCACATTCCCGTAAGGGAGGAATACAACCTCACTCATAAAGCAAAGCCGTATGAGCTTCCGTGGTGCGTCAAGGGCTTCGGAAAAAGAGAGGGAGGTTATTACGTCAAAAACAAGTCGGTTGACGGCTATCTCGGCGAAGACCCTGCCTGCAGTGAATTTAACAGCGGTATATTTGACGCATGGAAAGAAACAGGCGACGTTAAGCTTGCAGTATTCGGTCACGACCATATGAACGATTTTGCAGGCGTTACCGACGGAATAATGCTCGCTCAGTGCAAAACGGCAGGCTTTCACGTTTATACAGACGGCGGCAACTCAGGCGTAAGACTTATAACTTTTGATGAAAACGACGTTGAGCATTTCACAACCGAAATGCACCGTTTCAAGGATTTCGGGCTTAAAATCAGGTGTCTTGGTCCTGTTATGAGAAATTT
>CADAMY010000252.1 GCA_902789095.1 Oscillospiraceae bacterium
GTATATGAAGGCGTTATGTTTGCTTATGGTCAGTCAATGAAAAAAATACCGTTAAAACAAATTATGAACGAATAAAAAAATAATCGAGCGAAGATGAATAATTCACCTTCGCTCGATTTTATTATACATAAATCAACTCTGCATTAACGATTTCCGTTACACGGTTGCGGATATTGTTCATTCGCTGTCTCGCCTGTCGGCTCGGTCGGCGCTTCTGCCTGCGGCAGAGGTCTCCACCGGAGACCCGCGCCCCACAGCATTTGGTTTTCTGTTTTGATCTGTTCGGTTACGCCTTCCTTTTCGGAAAGTTGGTTTACCAACCGAAAGAACAGTTCCTCTGCCTGCTTGTCAATGTCGGCGAGGTATGCGGTGAGCTTGCATCTTGTCAGCAAGTTCGTATAGCGGATTTTGTGGTGCTGCTCAATGTACCGCAAATGCCGTTTGCCCCAAATGCCAATTTCAACCTTTGGCTGTTCGGGAAGCGTCAGGCAGGGCAGAAGATAATCGCCTTGTTGTGTATAGCTGATTTCAAAATTGTGTTTCATTATAGAATCCTCCAAAAAATATATTCGCACATATATCACAGCACTCCGATTGCCACATCTTGTTATAACTTATTATCAGTTTTTCTTTCCCTCATCGTTGCCCTTACGAGCCTTCGGGAACGATATAATAAAATGTGAAATCCTATGTCCGCATAAGGTGAGCAAACTGCGATAAATCCACTGTTTATCAGGATTTTGAAGGACTTTACTAACAACCTATGATATGCTATAATAGCCATAGATTATTTCAAATTCAAATCGGGATTTAGCGACCGGACGGTAATACAAATAAAGAACAGCTACTTAATATTTGTTTGCTTTTATGCTATAATGCAATTTAGTTAATTGAATAGTTGTCATCGGAGGATAGAGCATCGCAATGCTACGGGTTAGCAATAACCCTAATCAGAAGAAGATGTCGAGTGCGCTCGGTTATTCATACAGAATAACCGGGCGCTTTTTATTAACAGAGAAGACTTGTTGTAATCTGACAAACAGGAGGCTAACAATATGGAAAATTCAAGAGTAAAAAATGCTTATAAGTATGTTCTTCCCGCAATGCTGAGCCACATTTGCTTTTCATTGTTTTCAATCGTAGACGGTGTTTTTATCGGCAACAGTATAGGCACAAACGCTCTTGGGGCGATCGGTCTTGTTATGCCGTTTGTAAATGCAATCGTTGCAATAATGATGTTAATCAATGTCGGCAGCGCAACTATATTTGCTGTTCAAGTGGGCAAGGAGGACACAGAGAAGACTTGATTTTACCAATATGCTGGCGCACGATATCAAAACGCCTGTTTTTGTCATCAGCGGATACGCTTACAGCCTTAAGGAAGATATTGATATATCCGAGCGAAATTTTTATATTGACAACATCATTGAGGAAGCGGATGAAATCAACGATCTTGTGCAAAAAATGCTCAATTTCAGCAAGCTCGATTCCTATTCGATGAAGCTCAATAAAACGGAATTTGATTTGTTTAAGGCTGTTCAAAAGACAGCCGAAAAATATACCCTGTCTGAGAACAAAACCATTGCTCTCACGCAAAGCGGCGACAATATGATATGCGCGGACAGAGAATTGATGGAAACCGTTATTCAAAATCTGATCGACAACGCGGTAAAGTATTCTCTGCCGGATACCGAAATAATGATAGATGTAAACGGTAAAACACTTTCCGTCAGCAATCAAACGGAACCACTCACAAAATCCGAGCTCAAACAGATGTGGCAGCCTTATTTTCGCAAGGACAAAAGCCGAAGTCAAAAGGGAAACGGCTTGGGCTTGTCGATCGTTTAATCAATTTTGGACTTGCACGAAGCTAAGTACAGTGTTGAAATGACTGGAAACATTTTGGCGATTACAGTTAAGCCTGAGACATCGCAGAAAAAACGGAGTGACGTACAGTCAGTTGATGAAGGCGGCAGGTTACAGCAGCGCGAACGATAGAATAGAACAGGAAATCCGCGAGAGTACAGAGGCAGTAGTTGCAGCGATATCCGAATTCTATCCTAAAGAAAAGCAGAAAGTGAATATCCGACCCGAACAGCCGCACCACGAAAGTGCTTGAGCTGAGGTGTTTAAGGAGTTTCTGTATATTTTTGTTTGAGATAAAAAATCAAGAAAATATAATTTTAAGCGGACGAAGATAAGATTGATCATCTTCGTCCGTTTTCTTTTATGTGTTTTTCACTTGACAAGTTATGTATTATCCGTTATATTAAGTAAGTAAAGTATGAAAAAACATACTTTTGAAAGGAGCGTTTTTTATGGCAAGACCTGAAGGCAAGTACGCGTGGACGGTTACCGTCGGCACAAAAGGACAGATTGTTCTTCCAA
>CADAMY010000253.1 GCA_902789095.1 Oscillospiraceae bacterium
CATCTTCTTTTTCAATAATGCTTACATGCTGATCAATCACGACAAATGTATCATGCTTCCAATGAGCAAAAAGCGCAACGTCAGCAGAAGCTGTATACGGATTATCAACTTTTTTGCCGGCAGTCGGATGAGTAAACCAGCCCTCAAAAACATAACCTGTTCTGCCCAGCGCAGGCAGTGTCATCTTAGTGTTTTGGATCATCATATAATCATAATGATCCATGCCGTAAATCTTGCCGCCGTTCGCGTCCAGAGTGACGGTGTATTTTATCGGTTCCCATTCTGCGTGAATTGTTTCCATTGAGTCTACTGTCGCATCCATTGTAACCGGCTTGCCGCCTTGGTACCAGCCTTTAAAGATATAGTTTTCCCTCGTAGGAACACCTAAGCTGTCAAAATAATTATATGCCCGATCAAAATAATACCCGTTATCCTTATATGTTGATCCGTATTCCAGCCCGATCGTATACTGATAATATGAACTCGCGCCTGTTGTTACAGTATAATCGTCGGGATCCTGATACAAAGTAATTGAGTTTTCACCGTCGTAACAGTATTCAACTGTTTTATAACCCTCTTTTGTTCCGGTTACCGTGAGAGGCTCATCAAAATAATAGTAATAAAGATCGTTGTTTAAAAGACCTTTTTGATAGCTGCCGGATGAATAAAAATAACCGCGGCCGTTTGAACGTGAATATCGGAAATATTTGTACTGAACCATCTGACCGCCGTTGGTATTTACGTTAACGGTGAACGAGCGGGCTTTCCAAACGGCGTGCAAGGTATGATCCTGCTCGGTGGTCATAATTGTTTCTTCGGTGATCTTTGCGCCGTCCTCAAGCGCATCGTACCAGCCTTTAAAAACATATCCTTCGCGTGTAGGTGTCGGCAGTTCGCCGTATGCCGAACCTATGGTTATGGTTTTGCTTTCGGTATCGCAGACGCCTTCGTTGGCGTCAAATGTTACGGTATAGTCCGCGGCAACGTAATACTGCGCATACAATGTCCGGTCAGATTCCAGAATTACTGCTGTATCGGATGTTACCTGCACGCCGCCATCAGGTTCTGTGAACCAGCCTTTGAATATATATCCCTCACGGGTCGGTACGGGCAGGTCAAAGCGGTTTTCGCCGTACATCGCCGTGAAGCTCTGCACTTCGCAGTAACCTCCGCAGGCATCAAGCGTTACGGTATAAGGCACTTTTTCCCAATGTCCGTAAAGCTTAGCGCTGCCCGGCAGGAATACGGACGGGCTTACATATCCGCCGGCATCGGCAGCCTTTGTGCCGCCGACACGGTTGGTATACCAGCCGAGGAAGTTGTAGCCGGGTCTTGCCGCCGGAGCGGGAGCAAGGCAACTGTACTGATCATTTACATTAGCTGACACTCTCTGATATGAATAAGCGTCTGTATCTCCTATATAGCTTTCCGAACCTCCGGCGTATATCTTCATTTCTTTCATTTCAACGCCGCAGGTTTTATCAATATAAGTATGTATAAAATTATCAGACCTGTTTGATCTGGGCAGAGTTACAGTGTGCTGCTGCCAATCTGTTGAAAGCGGAACTGACACAGTATTTGAATCATATCCCCAGCGGAAAACGATGTTTGCTCCCGATACAGTCGCTTTAGCCGAGAACGTAAATGTAACATTCGATTTGTTTTCATCAGGTTTGTTTATACCGAAAGCCGGTGTGCCGTTAAGTGTTGTTATAAAAGACATTTCTGCGCTGTCGTTTGGTACTATCTGGTTGATCATAATCGAATCTTCATCCGGATCAATTGTAACAGTTACACCATCCGGAACTCTCGACTGGTAGCAATCTCCGCTTTTTGGCGAAACAGAACCTATATGGTTGTATACCTCACTCGGTGACGGCAGATAATTATCATTCCAATTGTCATAAAATTCAACATAACGCTCTTCCTGCTCAACAAAGTAGAAAAGCTGGTTTTCTCCGCGGTGACTGTCCCACTGGATAATAGCTGCGCCTTCCGATGTTGAAGCATCCCAAACATCCAGCGCACGTCCCGAATATTTATTATGTATGGAGTAATAATTGCCTCTTTTTACAATCGTGAAAACCTGAGCGTCATGAGTATGCGACGGATAAATCTGAAGTTTATTTCTGTACGCAAACCTGCCGGGATCGCAGTCCATATCCATGGCAAGACCGCCGTTCAGTGATTCAAAAAGATAGTCTCCGTCAGAATCAGCCTCAACTACCCGCCAAAGCTGACCCTCATGTGAACTGCTTTTGTATTGCCTTACGGGGCTGTTTGACGAGCTTCCGTCTGCCTGCAGAGCCAAACCGCTGTTTACATTAAAGATTTTGTACACATGTCCTTCTTTAAGCACA
>CADAMY010000254.1 GCA_902789095.1 Oscillospiraceae bacterium
TCTGCCCAGCAAATTGCGCTCCAGTCGTTGACCGTTGCGGTTTTTACCGTTCTGAGCGTTGTTGCAACCGCCTTGAAATTAGGATAGATATTTACGGCATTCTCAACCATTTTATAATATCCGTCAATATTTAAAGATTTCAGGTTTTCATCATTGCCTTCAATTTCAAGACCGAGGCAAGCCGTAAAATCTTCTTCATTGCCTATCATAACGTCAATATATTTTGCTATTTCTTTATTGACTCTGCGGCACTCTTCCTTACCGCCGATACTTTTCCACAAAGACGGACGGTAGTTAAGATCGTAAGAAACTATTGTACCGTATTCTTTGGCTTTTTTGACAGCTTCAATAACGACCTGTGCGGTTGTATCTGACAATGCGGCAAAGATTCCGCCTGTGTGAAACCATCTTGCGCCGAGAGTACCGAAAATATAATCCCAGTCAATATCGCCGGGCTTCAAGTGTGAAGCGGCGGTATTTCCTCTGTCCGAAACTCCGCTTGCTCCTCTGATGCCGAATCCTCTTTCGGTAAAATTCAGTCCGTTTCTGACGTTTCTGCCGATTCCGTCAAAGTCGACCCATTTTATAAGCGACGTGTCAACCCCGCCCTGAAGCATAAAATCCTCGACGAGTCTGCCGATGTCATTATCCGCAAGAGCCGTAACTGCAGCGGTATTAAAGCCAAAGCATCTTCTCAGTCCTCTTGCAACGTTATATTCTCCGCCGCCTTCCCATACTCTGAAGGAACGTGCGGTTTTTATCCTCGAATCACCCGGATCAAGTCTGAGCATGATTTCCCCCAGAGAAATCATATCATATCTGCAATCCTCTTTATTTTTTAAATTAAGATCCATTTTGATGTCTCCAATCATTTAACAACGTAAGGTATTCCCGATGTTTTGCAGTATTCCTCAGCAGCAGAGCCTGCCGTAACGGTGACTGTTACCTTGTCCGGATCACTCTCTGCTGACGGTGTTACCACGTCAACGCCGAACTTCGTAACGCTCGCAGGTATAGTGAGCTTATGTATATCGTCCATATCATAAAAAGCTCTGTCGCAGATTTCGGTTACCGTATCCGGAATTTCGATATATGAAAGATATCCGCACTCTCTGAACGCGTCCTCGCCTATCTTGGTAACGCCTTTTGGAATAATAAATTCGTATGCGCCGTCAATAACCTCAAAAGCACCTTTCGGTATCTCTTTGATAGTATTGTCCTTGAATATGAACTGCTCAACGGACAAGCATCTTGAGAAGCTGTATTCGCCGATAGACTCAAGATTCTCAGTAAATTCAACAACGCTGCCGAAAGTTGACGCTGAATAGAAAGCGTAATTACCTATGGTTTTTATCGACTTCGCAAAGTTCAAAGTATTGATAACCGAATTATAGCTGAAAGCATAATCGCCTATGTGTTCAACGCCTTCGGGTATGCTGTAAGTCATATCTTTTTTAGCGCACGGATAAGCAACAAGAGTCTTTTTATCCGCCGTAAACAGAACGCCGTCAACAGAAATGTATGCTGCGCCTTTTTCAGCATTATATGATGCAATATTTGTGCAAAGATTGAAAGCGGTAGCAGAGATTTCTTTTATCGTTGCGGGGAGATTTATTTGAGTCAGCGACTTCCTGTTTGCAAAAGCATATGCGCCGATTTTTTCAACAGAATTAAAGTCCAATTTCTTTATAAAATCATCATCGTCATCTTCATATCCTTCATAGCTCCTGAAGAATGAATATGCTCTTATCGTTTTGACGTTATCAGCAATCGTCACGTCATCAAGACTTTTGCCGTAAGGATATTCAACAAGCTCGGTCCTGTCAGCAGAATAAAGGATTCCTGAATCAACCGTAAAGTTTTTACATTTCGGTGAAATATTAAACTCATTGAGCATTTTACAGCCTGCAAACACTCTGTATCCGTATTTTGTAAGTGACGCAGGAAGAAAAACAGATTTCAGACTTTCGCATTTATAAAAAGCGCAGTCGCCTATATTATGAACAGAATCGGGAATTGAAACCTCAGCAATCGAATGGCAGAAGTCAAATGCGTGCTCGCCTATCGTTTCAAGCGATGAAGGCAGACTTTTAATAACGAGCTTCAAACATTCATAAAAAGTGTAGCCGCCAATATTTTTTATACCATCCGGCATAACAACGCTGTAAAGATTATCGCACTTTTCAAAAGCATGAGCGCCGAGCCCGGTTACCGAATCAGGCAAGGTTATTTTTGTTATTTTTTCGTTGTCTGAAAATGCGTAGTCGCCGATGCTCTCTACTCCGTCTTTTACGCTGTAAGCTTCTTCTGCTCTTCCGGCAGGATAATGCAGAAGGCT
>CADAMY010000255.1 GCA_902789095.1 Oscillospiraceae bacterium
TTAAAAGATCGTTCTGATCGTTTTCGCTTTTCTTCTCCATATTTACTCCCTGTTTTAGTGTTTTCTGCGAATATAAATACACATTTTATTATACCACACCGTATCGACAAATTACAATACCTTTTTACAATGTAAATGCGACGAATTTTTCGCTTATAATAATTTACAATCTAATAAAAGATATTTAATCAGAGGTGCGTAAAGTTGAAATCACGAATCATCAGGGCATACAATTTTTTAAAAATTCCAATAGGGATCGCAGTCAGTTTTGCAGGGGGATTTGTGTTTTCTTTTCCGTTCCTGTCAGGGAATTATTCGCCATTTGCCGTATCTTTTTCTGCGGCGCTGAACGGATTCTTTTCGGCTTCGGCGGCAATCGGGTCGGCGGTCGGTTTTTTCATTTTTCATTCAGGCGCATCGTCTTTCAGATATTTTGCGGTACTCGTTGTTTCAACCTCTGCGCTCAGGCTGAGCCTTGATGTTTTCAGGCTGAAGCGGGACAAGTTTTTAAAGCTGCTATGCCCTGCCGTGAGCACTCTGATAATAAACGCAATTTACCTTTTTTCACAGAAATTCAGTCCCGGTCTTGCGGCAGTCACGGCTGTTGAATCTGTCCTTACGGCGACGGCCGTTCCGGTATTTGAAAACGGTATCAAACAGCTTATACATAAACCGCTTAGAGTGAATCACGGCGAAGAAAAAGATATTATCTGCCGAACGCTCCTTGTTGCTCTGGCGGCGGCTCATTTTATGTATTTTGACAAAGTCGGAACTGCCGCCGTAATTTTCATTGATTTTCTGATGATACTTTTCTTTTCATACAGCGGAGAATTTTACTCGGGTGTTGCGGCAGGCGTCTGCTGCGGATTTGCATTTGCGCTCAACGGCGGCGGTGATTTTCTGAGCGTAATGATGATAATGTGCGGATGTATATGCGACTTCTTTGAGCCGGGAAGATATAAAGGCGCAGCGTTGTCTTTTTTATGTGCGGCGGCAGGTATTGCCCTGAGCAGCGAAGAAAACCTATGGTATCTCCTGCCTGCCGGTGCGGCTTCGGCAGTATTCTGCATTATCCCCGAAAAATATCTGTATTTCAAAGAAGAAAAACTTACTCAGCAGGTTGACGTAAACAGCTTTGCTTTGTCAAAAAATGCAAAGCAGATAGCCTCTGCCGTTGAGGGCATCAGTGAATGTATGAGCGCGGTGAGGACGAGCCTTGAGCCGTTTACAAAGCTTCGGCTTGAAGATGAACTGAAAAAAACACGCAAAAAAGTATGCTCGGAATGTGAGCTGAAAGAAAGCTGTGTTAACGAAATACGACAGGCAGACGATATGTTTTATAAAAGAATTGCCGAAGACGTCCGCTGCGGCAGACTCGGAATAAAAAGCTTTTCAGATAATTTTGAAACTACGTGCTATTGCAGTGAAAAAATTATTCGTGAATTTAATAAATCTTACTTTGTTTACCGTACAAACGTGACTGCGCAAAATAAAATGAATCGTGTTCAGTCGCTTGCGGGCAATCAGTTCAGAACATTCGGCGGAGTGATCGGCTCTGCCTGCGCAACGCTTGAGAGACTCTCGACAGCGGAAAAATCGCCGTCTGCCGCCCTGATGCTTTCCGCCAAGGAATTCGGGCTTGACGTAAAAAGAGCGGACATCTGCCTCGACAAAGCAGGCAGGGATTATTTTGAAATAACCTTTTTAAAGTCAAAAGAGAATTTCAGCGTCAACGATCTGCTTAAAAAAATATGCGCCGATACGGGTTACAGGCTTGACTTCCCTACGCTGATACAAAAAGGCGATGAATACACGCTTGTTTTCAGACAGAGCGAAAGACTGAAATTCAGGATCGCGGCGGCATCTGCGCCGAGTATGGCAAAAGGAGTTTGCGGCGATTACTACCGCTGTTTCAAGGACGATTCAGGCAGACAGATAGTTCTGCTCAGCGACGGAATGGGAACAGGCGGCAGAGCGGCGGTTGATTCTGTATTCACCTGTGAAACAGTTTCCGCTCTTCTCAAAGCCGGGATTGACGAAAAGACCGCCGTCGCCGCTCTCAACAGCGCAATGATCATGAAATCAACCGACGAATCACTCTCAACGGTCGATCTGCTCAGGCTGGATCCCGTGGAAGAAACGGCGGAATTTTTTAAATGCGGCGCCGCTCCGTCGTTTATTTCAAAGGGCAGAAATCAATCTGTGCTGGAGCCGGAGTCAACGCCTGTCGGAATACTTGATAACGTTAATATGGCGGCAGGCAAAATCAGTATTGAACCGGGAGATATAATTCTGCTGGTAAGCGACGGAGTTTCAGGAGAGCGGTACAGGTGG
>CADAMY010000256.1 GCA_902789095.1 Oscillospiraceae bacterium
AAACGCTCTTTCGCCTTCGCCGCTTATGATGTAGTCGTAATCTTTTTCGGTTAAAGATGTGTGGTCAATGCCGCAGCTGATTTCAGGACCGCCGAGAATAATTTTAATTTCCGGATAAACAGATTTGATGCTTCTGCAAAGTCTCGTCACCTTTTCAACGTTCCAAATATATACGGAAAAGCCGAGAATATAAGGCTTAAAAGACAAAATGTTATAAAGAAGATGATCGTCTGTGTCATTGATCGACCCTTCGCAGATGTCTATGTGCTCAGCGCTTCCGGGCGCAAAATATTCTGCCGCCGTTTTAAGATAATAGACGGCAGGAGAAGAGTGTATAAATTTTGAATGAATTGCGCAAAGCAGAATTTTTTTCTTTTCCGTAACAACAGCCCCAATGTGTTTACTATAAAATAATAAATATATGTTTATTATACCATAAAATTGCTACTTGTCTATAAGCTGATAATGTGTTATAATTATTTTAATTAAAACAGAAGGAGAATAGTTATGAAACGGATTCTTTGTATTCTTTTCAGCGCAATGTTTGCTATGTTTGCTTTTGCGGGATGTTCAAAAGACACTAAAACAACGTCGGGCAAAGCATCAGATGCTGACACGGCAAAAACAGACAATACAGGCTCTGCGGACAGTTCTGCGGATGCTCAGGCAGGAGCCGAAAAAGTCAGAGTAACCATGGAAAACGGCGGAAGCTTTGTTATTGAGCTTTATCCTCAGTTTGCGCCTGAAACCTGCGCCAACTTCCTGAATCTTGTTAAAGATCATTTCTATGACGGACTGACTTTTCACCGTGTTGTTGACAACTTCATGGCTCAGGGCGGCTCGTCAGACGGTCAGGGTTATAAGGGCAGCGATAAAACCATAAAAGGTGAGTTTTCCTCAAACGGATTTACTCAGAATACGCTCAAACATACTCGCGGAGTTGTTTCAATGGCAAGATCAGGCGATCCGAATTCCGCATCGTCGCAGTTCTTTATCTGCTATGGCGACGCTGCTTTTCTTGACGGCAATTACGCTGCATTCGGCAAGGTTATTGAAGGTATGGATGTTGTAGACGATTTCTGTAAGGTCGAAAGAACTTTAAACGGAGTGGACCAAACCCCTGCAACGCCCGTTGACCCGATAAAAATAAAAACTATGGAGGTTATATGACTATGAAAAAATTTATTTCAATCGTTTTAATTCTTGCACTCACAGCCGGAGTATTATCTTTCAGCGCAGCAGCAAAAGGCGCTTTCCTTTACGGCGATGTTGACAGCGACGGCAGCATAAACTCGAGCGACGCTCTTGAAGTGCTTAAATGTTCAACAAAGCTGGTTGATTTTTCAAGATCACAGAAGGCTCTTGCCGACGTCGATATGGACGGAGCGGTCAATTCCTCAGATGCGCTTGAAATTCTTAAATACTCCGTTAAGCTTGCAGACGGATTCAAGAAGAATTATGAAAAGACACTCAAATATACGAAGGTTGACAGCGTTATCAACACAGGCAAATACACAATTAAATTCAACTCTGTTGTTGAGGATAAGGATACTACGTTTGTTTTCACATCAAACGGAAGTGAGAAAGCAATATCTTCATCAGTTAAAATCAATCTCAGAGAAATGCTCAGTGACGTTGACGATATTGGCGCTATGATTTATCTTATTCCCAGCGGAGAAATCCCTGTTGAAATAAGATTCTATACAGATAAAAACGGAAAGAGCTATATGCTTTTCCCGCTGCTCAAAAGCTACTGTGAGGTCGATGAAGATATAATGCCTTCGCAGCTTGCGGAAACGCTCTTTGCAACAGAAAATCTTTACGAGAGCTGCAGCGAGACTGTATCGGGCGGCAAGACTCTTACAGAAGAGGCGTTTATTTTAGATACTGATTCCACAATCAGCTATAAGTTCACAAACAGCAGTCTGGATGCCGTTGAGCTTATTCAGGATAATGAGACAACAGTTTTTGATATTGAAAGCTTTTCTGCAAGCGCTGACAGCTCAATCATCGGCATACCCAGCGGCTATAGGTACAGCGAGCAGCTTGCCGAAAGCCTCGGTTACTGATAACCGGAAAGGATATCGTCAATGATATTCGCTAAACGTCTTTTATCATGCGCAGCCGCAATACTGATCTTTGTTTCAAACGGACTTAATTCTTTTTTTAACGGGGACGTATATCCGTTTGAATCGCTGACAAAATGCTCATGTACGGTAAGGAAGCAAGCAACCGAAAACAAGAGATAGACCGCCAGCACTACACTATTCCGAACCAAAGACCAAAAGATAAGCATT
>CADAMY010000257.1 GCA_902789095.1 Oscillospiraceae bacterium
TTTGAAATAATTAAAAAATTCATAGATACTGACGCTGAAAAAATAGACGATCCCGATTTTGCTCCGCTTATCTACTATCTTATAGTTTATGAATACGTCAAAAATGCTTCGTCACAGGCTTCATCTGACAGTATGGGTGACGACCTTAACCCTATTTCTTCGCCCAATCAGGAACTTCTGACTTCATTACAAAATGATGTCGAAGCGGCGTTGTCAAACCTTGATACGCTTGCAAACAGGGTTTACGGCTACACCCACACCGCCGTTGTGACCGACGACCTCGAAAAAGATTATCAGGATATAATCACGGCTAATCCCGACCTTGAAAACGTTTCCGCCTTAGGTCTGCTTGCGATTCTCAAAAGCGGCGATACGGTTACAGCTCAGGGCAACCGCTTGTTTATCAACGGTACTGAGGAGCAGTCGGATTACTCTTTCAGCGGCAAAAATTCAGAAAACGGTATTGAAGTAGTAAAAATCTGGTATTTTCAGAACGGTGAGAGTCAGCTCACTCTTCAGGAAAGTTTTGATTATGACCCATTCGTTCTTTGGCTGAAAAACAAAAGCAATGTGAACATATCAGACGATTACCTGAATACACAAACAGTAATAGTTGAGGGCAGCAGTACGGTTTCTGCAAATTCACTTATTAAAAAAATTGAATATCCGGGAAACACAAGCGGCATTGTAATTCCTGCATCAGCCAAGAGCGTCAAAAGTAATATGACAACACTGGCGCTGAATGTCTTTGCTAATAAAACAAGTCTGCAAGAGGTTATTTTGCCGGAACTGACTGTTATTGCAGGCGGCGTTGGCGGACAAAACAGAAACGGCTTTTATGGGTGCTCAGGATTAAAGAGAATAAGCTTTCCGAAACTGCAAAGAGTTGAAGACGGCACCGACTATTCCTATGCGTTCGGCTCGGTAATATCCGTTGAACTTCCTGATTCAACAGAATATGTCGGTCGTTACGCATTTGCAAACAATCAATCAATAGTTCTTAATTGTCCGGAAGCGGAGTTCAATGATTTATGGTGTTACAGAGCGCCGAACAGCTTTACGATGTGCTCTGACTGGGCGGCATCAATAAACATAAAAACTGCGGCAGCTAATTGGTCGATGCAGAATTTTATTGACCTGATGACAAACAAGCTTCGTGATATGACCGTTACCGAAGAAACAAGGACGCTGACGATTCCGTCGGCAATGCTCACGGCAATGCAGGCAGACACAGACGGACTTGCGGCAATCGAAGCTGCAACGGACAAAGGCTGGACGATAGGAGGAGCATGATATGAAGATTTACACAGCGCCGGACGGCAAAGTTTATCAGAATAAATACAACGGCATCACGGCAAAAACGCTGATTATCGGCAAGCGTGACAGCATTGATAATTACGACGTTGTTGATGAGCCGGTAATTGAGCCTGAAAACAGTATTGATATATAATTTGAATATTTAATCGGATTTCTCTTATCCGCAAAATGCGGCGGCAGTTTAATTACTGTCGCCGCTGTTTTTGATATTTGTCTATTTATCTGTAATGTTAAATTTAAATTCACTTGCTCCGATCATTCACCGGCAAAAGCTGAATGTTGACTTAAATATTCGGAAAATATCCGAATCCGCCGATCATATCTACAGAATACCGAAGCACAAACAAAGCGTCTGCGGAATTTATTTTTCCGTCATTATTAATATCAGCGCTCAATTTAAGATCTTCTTTAATCTCCTCAAGTCCTACTGCGTGCTTAAGCATAATAAGAGCATCACCTGAATTAACTTTTCCGTCCAAATCGAGATCACCTTTTTCTGCTCTCGTAATTGACTTTTCGGGATTTATTACCATCGCAGGAACAATTCCTCCTGTTGCGGAATAGATATTTACACCTGAATCAGCGTTTCCGGAAGAATAAACAGCCGAAGCCATACCGTTTTCGTGCGACGTTCTTAAAGTCCATCTTGTACTTTCAACATCTGTTTCTGTTATTACGCCCTGGATTTTAGCATAGTCCGTAGCAGCAAGCTTTCTGTTCAAGTCCTCCTCGCTGCCGGATCCGGTGAATCCGTATGCTTCATTTGTAACATCATCATATGAAAGCAGAAAAGCCTTATCCTCTGACTGCTCATATGCTTCTTCGGAGCCGTATTTTTTGTTGTTAATTGCGGTTTCTTCGACCTTTGACAATTCAAGGACTGAAAACGCTTCACTGAGAAATGAATTTTCAAGCCAGTAACGCACACTGCTTTTTGTGTAATCATCTGCCCTTACGGTATGATCATCATTGCTCCAG
>CADAMY010000258.1 GCA_902789095.1 Oscillospiraceae bacterium
GGTTTACAGCGACAACCCGATCGAAATTGCCCGTGATTTTGAGCGTCAGGGCGCAAAACACATCCACATGGTCGACCTTGAAGGCGCAAAAGACGGCACTACGCCGAACATTGACATAGTTTTGCAGATTGCGAACGAGACTTCGCTCTTTACCGAAATCGGCGGCGGAATCCGCAGTATGGATACCGTAAAGAAATACCTTGACGCAGGCGTTGACAGAGTTATACTCGGCACTGCGGCTGTAAACGATGAGGAATTTCTCAAAGAAGCCGTGAGCATTTACGGCGAAAGAATAGCCGTCGGCGCAGACGTAAAAGACGGTTACATAGCCATAAAAGGCTGGCTTGAAAAGTCAGAGATAACGCTTGATAATTTCTTTGAAAAAATGCAGACGTAAAAGACGGTTACATAGCCATAAAAGGCTGGCTTGAAAAGTCAGAGATAACGCTTGATAATTTCTTTGAAAAAATGCAGAGTCTCGGTGTTAAAACGATCATCTGCACCGACATTTCAAAAGACGGAGCAATGAGAGGCACCAACCTTCAGATGTACCGTGACCTTTCAAAAAAATATTCGGTCGATATTACGGCTTCCGGCGGAGTTTCATCGCTTGACGACGTAAAAGAGCTTCGCTCGATGGAGCTTTACGCCGCAATTATCGGCAAAGCGTATTACACAGGCGCAATCGACCTTGCCGAAGCTGTTGAGGTGGCAAAATGATTACAAAAAGAATAATCCCCTGCCTTGACGTAAAAAACGGCAGGGTCGTAAAAGGAATAAACTTTGAAGGATTGTCTGACGTTTCTTCCCCTATTGAGCTTGCAAGGTATTATTCCGACAACGGCGCCGATGAGCTCGTTTTTTACGACATCACCGCTTCTTTTGAAGAAAGAAAGCTTTTTACCGATATTCTTACAAAAGTAGCGTCGGAAATTTTCATTCCTCTTACCGTCGGCGGCGGAATAAATACGGTTGACGATTTTGACCGTGTGCTGAAATGCGGAGCAGATAAAGTCAGCGTAAACTCAGGCGCCATCAGGAATCCTGATCTTGTAAGGGAAGCGGCGCTTCGCTACGGCAACCAATGCGTCGTAATTTCCGCTGACGTTAAGCGTGTTGACGGAGTTTTCAGAGTGTTTGCAAAAGGCGGCAGAGAGAACACGGGAATGGAAGCGATTTCGTGGATAAAAAAATGCGTCGATCTCGGCGCAGGCGAAGTCGTGCTCAACTCCATTGACACTGACGGCGTTAAGAACGGATTTGATATTGAAATGCTCGGCGCAGTCTGCGAAGCTGTTAACGTGCCCGTTATAGCATCGGGCGGCGCAGGCGGAATTAATGATTTTATCGATCTGTTTACTGCCCTGCCGGACGTCAGCGCAGGTCTTGCGGCTTCAATATTCCATTTCGGCGAGGTTGCTATCCCCGACCTCAAACGGGAACTGAGAAACAATAATATTACTGTGAGGTTATGATAATGCTTAATATTGACGAGCTTAAATTTGACGAAAAAGGTCTGATACCTGCCGTTGTGGTCGATTCCGTAAC
The DNA here is from genome assembly GCA_902789095.1 of Oscillospiraceae bacterium. Lineage (GTDB taxonomy): Bacteria > Bacillota > Clostridia > Oscillospirales > Acutalibacteraceae > CAG-488. The sequence continues at coordinate 1,549 of CADAMY010000258.1, forward strand.
GAAAAAGGTGCTGACCGTTGCATATATGAACAGACAAAGCCTTGAAATCTCAATGGAAAAAGGACTGACCTGCTTCTGGAGCCGTTCACGTCAGGAGCTGTGGCTCAAAGGCGAAACGAGCGGAAATTATCAGCACATAGTCAGCATCACCGCCGACTGCGACAATGACGCGCTGACAGTTGTTGTTGAAAAAGACGGTCCCGCCTGCCATCTCGGAACTGATTCCTGCTTTACAAAACCCGTATGGCAGAGTGATGAGCTTCACGAATTTTCACTTGAATCTCTGTATGAACTGCTCGAAGGCAGAAAAAAAGAAAAGCCCGAAGGCTCTTACACAACTTATCTTTTTTACAAAGGCATTGACAAAATCCTTAAAAAAGTCGGCGAGGAATGCACCGAAGTAATCATCGCCGCAAAAGCAGACGACAAAAAAGAAACGATCTACGAACTTGCCGACCTTGCTTATCACGCAATGGTGCTTATGGTGCAGATGGGAATTTCGGTTGAAGACGTTCACCGTGAACTTGCATCACGCCACATAATTGACCACAAAGTAAAGCAGGAAAAAATGACCTGATAAACAATAAAGCCGTACCGACACGACAGTCAGTACGGCTCATTTTTCTTTATTCAAGAATGATTTTCTTTTCTTCAAGCGGCATATTCGGGCGGAAATGCGGAACGGGGATATTCTTGCCGTTGTTGGTAACGGAAAGAGATGAAAGCAGTCCTACCGCCGTCCATTCGCAAGCCTTGTAAACGTCCCATTCGGGCTGTTCGCCTGTGCGGATAGCGTTGATGAAATCTTCAACTATGAAGAAGTCGCCGCCTGCGTGACCTGATTCGAGCTGTTCTTTGGTTGCGTTTCTGTATCTTTCGGGGAGGTAATCTTTATAATTCATCAGGTCTTCCCATTTCATATTGTGAGCCGGATTGTCTTCACCGATAAAAGATACGAGATCCTTGTCGTCTTTATGACCTGCCGAACGGTAAATTCCGTTTGTGCCCTGAAGAAGATAATGCATCATATTGTGCGGACGGGGCGACATACAGTCTGTTCTGATGTTGAGCAGCTTGCCGTTTGCCGTTCTGCACATCGTTGTTGTGCCGCTGTCCTGCTT
>CADAMY010000259.1 GCA_902789095.1 Oscillospiraceae bacterium
ACCGTCAGGAGGAAAAGGACCGCCGCAGAGCCGAAAATGATTACAAGGTCAACCTCAAAACCGAAATCATGATTGAGGATCTGTATGACAAGGTCAGTGTCATTCTTGCCAAACAACTTGAAATGGAAAAGCAGCTGCAGGCAGAAAGCAAAAAGAATGAGGAAAAGGACGGTGATACCGATGAAAAGAGTTAAATACGAAATAGGATACGATTTATTTTCTCTTATTCCGGCGAGCGTCACACTGCTTGTTTTCGGCGGAACAACGGTAATTCTGAAGATTAAAAATAACGGAATGTTTATTTTTACAGGGCTTTTGAGTTTAGCGGTGATAGCTATCATTGCAGCCGTTTTATATGCGCACTTTTTCAAGAAGATCCTTATTGACGACGAAGGATTTTACTATAAAAACGGCATCGGCAAAGCAAAATATTATAAATTTTCGGATATCAAAGAGGCCTGGGAAAGCAGCGGTATGGCGGGAAACGGTGCAAATCAGTATTATTTGAATTTTAAAACCGCAGACGGAATCGTTAAAAAATTTGTATTTACCACTGCAAACAGCGACGGAGTAGATTTCCTTGTAAGTAAGGTCATGGATGACAAACAAAATGAAGAACAATAATTTTGAAAAATGGGATTATGTTGTTTCGAGGAAAACGAACGGGCTGCTCAGAATTACCATCATCGGTGTATTGGCAGGCATTTTCGCCGCCTTGACCATTGATCAATTAAGACCCGTGTCGAATAAAATGCTGATCGTTGCCGTTTTTTTCGGGCTTATTTGTGCGGTTTTGACCGTAACGTTTATCAGGCTGATCAACCGTTATTTCTGCTTTAGAATCTGTATAGGCGAAAACGGATTTTTCTTTCAGTCGAACCCTTTTAACGGGAAGTATTACAGATATGAGGAAATCGTAAGCTGTAAGGAAAAACTAAAACAAGCTTGGCACAGCGTCGGATACGGTGATCCTGTAACCTACCGTTACTTTTTCTGTTTTACCGATAAAGACGGCAAAACGCAAAAAATTCTGTTCGAAAAGGCACTCTTTGAAAAAGAATTTGAAGCTTTATCGGAAAGAATAAACGGAAACTGATAACGTACTTGTCGGCTCACAACTATATACAAATTACGGTTTACCGTATAAAATTACATGGGCTGACGGCTCAGCTACCACGAATAATAAAAAACGGAACAATAGCAAACTTTACTTTAAAAATAAAGGACAACGCAAAGGTAGGAAGTACCAATGTAAAATTATCCTTTATAGATTCTTATGATACTGATTATGCGGAAAACAATTTTCCGGTAAGATAGATGTGGGCTGCAAAAACAACACCTTCGGCAATTATACAAACGTAAGCGCAAGCACCCACAAGCACATATGCTCGGCTTGCGGGTTTGAGGAAACAAAAAACCATACCCTCTATTTTTATATAAAAATAATTTCACTGTTTACGATCTCAATAGCTTGATTTCGTATGCTGTTCATTCTGCCGACCCAAGCCATTTGGTCGGTAGCTTTCAACTGCTCGGTAACATCTTCTGTCACAGCCATTTGCATTACCAGGCGTTCAAACATTTTCTCAGCCTGTCGGTCAATGGCAGCAAGATAACTGTTTAACTTACCGCTGATTCGCAGGCTTGACAAAGTAATTCGTTTGTTACGGCGGAGATATTCGTGATGACGCCGTACCCATATTCCGATAGGTTGGCGTTTTTCTTCCGGCAATTTAAGACACGGCAAATAATAATCGCCTTGCAGTTCATACCATAGTCCGTTGCTTTCGTCATATTTATATTTTTCCATAGTCAAATTCTCACTTTCTTATGCTTCATTTAAGCACTTGATAAGCAACCGCCACTCAAATTCCGATAATTCCAAAAATCGTTTTTGTTCTTTCATAGCAAAAACCTCCTTTGCAAGTACATTGTACCGCAAAAGAGGACTTTTTGAAAATGTGCGTTTGAAACTGAATATGATTGTACGCTTCCGGTATGTTAATTAAATCCCTTATGAACATCCGTACCATGAATAAGGCGCTTTTGTCTAACAGACGAAGGCGCTTTTTTCAATATTATTTATTTTTCAGACAGATGAAATCGCTTATCAGTGAAATCCTGCTGCGCGAGGTTCAGGACGGATTTCATTTCACCGTGAGGTGAAACCGAACGATTTTACCAAAGGCGAAAGCCTTTGATTTTATTACGGCAACACCGCAATTTCACGATTGAAACGTGCACATTATTTGAGTATGATGAAATGAA
>CADAMY010000260.1 GCA_902789095.1 Oscillospiraceae bacterium
ATCCGTAAAAGACACTGGACTTCTTTGCAAGTAACGACCTATTTTAATACAAAATGCGTACCCTTATGCTGCATCGTTAAAAAGTATTAAAGGGGTATTGTAATGAACGTAGTTGAGCAGGTGGACAAGATCGCTGCCGAAAACCACGCTCAGAAGGTCATCGGAATCACGATGGAAATAGGCGAGGTCAGCACAATAGTTCCGGAGCTGTTCCTCGATGCGTTCAACTGGGCGAAAAAAAGGACTTCCTTTCTTCAGAAAGCCGAGCTTGAAATGATCATAATCGAGGGCAGAACTTATTGCCGTGCCTGCGGCGAGATATACTGCACGACCGAATACGGAAAAAATGTCCGCACTGCGGCAGCCCTGAAACTTTTCTTCTGACGGGTGACCAGATCATTATCAAGGATCTCTCAGCTGTTTTCGATCAGGAAGATCCGGAAGAACAAGCGAATGAATAATCTTTAATCGGCAGAAACCATCAATCTTATGTTCTTTGCCGTTCTTTTTGTTTAAAACCAACAATAACGACCGAATGACGATGATTGGTTGGTATATAGTTATCCGAAAACCTTTGAATACGCTGAAAATTTTACGGAAAATGCTGATTGTAAAATGCTTTCTACGGATACGTTTTTTGAATAGACAGATATAGAAAAATCAATCGGAAAACTTAAAAAAATCAATTAAATCCACTTGACTTTTTTTGATTTTGTGATAAAATAATTGAAAATAAATTATGTTTGGCAAAGCTGCTGAAAGGCAGTGACGCAAAGCTAAGGTGTCTAAGTAGTAAGCTATATGATTGACCGGCCGCATTAATACTGAAATCTGTATTCAGTATCATTGCGGTCGATTTTTTATTTTAGGAGAATTTATGATAAATGTTTTTTGCTAAGTTTAAAAAAATATTATGTCCAAGGGATTCTGAGCGAATTACAAACGAGATGGATAAGGCAAACGTCAGAAATGTAAATTATATTTCGTTTATAATCGTTCTGTATGAACTGATCACATATTTTTTTGTTGCGACCGGCAGAATAAAAGTCAGGGATATTAAAGAAAGTTCATTATCTGTGATGTTTATAATTTTATTCAGTTTAATCTTTTTTATATATTCTGCTAATGCAAGAAAAAAGGAAAAAATATCACATATCAGAATTACTTTGGTTACGGTTACGGCGTTTCTCGGCTTATCGTGCTACAGCATTTATCTTTCTTATCTTCATTATATTTACGGTAAAGATATAATAACTTTTTATATAGTTATGGTAGTCTTTTCTGCGTTTATAATAATCAAACCTTATATCAGCGTTATTCTGCTGTTAGTTTCCTTTACATCATGCTATATTGTGCTGGCGGCTGTAAACGGAGCTGATTCAATACATATTTTGAATTACTTTGCTTTTGCTTTGATATGCTGTGCAGCAAGTACGATAAAATATCATCTGATGAGGCAGCAGCAGATAGAGCGTCAAAAGGTTGAATCGTTGAATGATGAACTGAAAAAAGCGGTGCGCTACGATGTGCAGACTAAACTTAAAAACCATTTTGCGCTTATTGAAGACACTAAAAATTATTTGAACAAACCGATTTACATTGTAATGTGTGACTGTGACAATTTTAAGCATATAAATGATACTTACGGTCACATAGCAGGCGATAGAGCGCTGGCGGCAATCGCTGATGTTTTTAAAAGCAACTTATCAGAAGATTCTGTTTACCGATACGGCGGTGACGAATTTCTTATAGTCAATGACTTGACGAATGCCGATTCGTTTGAACAGCTTAAAGAGAGAATTCATGCTCAGCTTGGCAATATACGTATTGAAGGAATTGACGAAAGGATAAACTGTTCATTCGGAAGAGCATACGGTACAGCCTCAACTCCGGCTGAATTCGAAGCACTTATCAAAAGTGCAGATTATGCAATGTATCTGGAAAAACAGGCAAAAAACAGATAACGTTCCGATAAAATCATTTAAAGGTCGTGATAGAATTTAAGTAGAGGATTATTGATTAAATTAATTAAAGTGTAATTCCGCATATCGTAAAATCTTGATTAATTTTAAAATAAATTATTGATTTATTTTAATATAGAAATTTCAGATTTAAGCTTTTCGGTATATTTTAATGGTTCATCACGGAAAGTTGGGGGATGGATTACGAATGGAAGGAATAGATAAGTAGCGGATAAGAGTAAAAAAGTAATCCTCGTCACGATAACCATA
>CADAMY010000261.1 GCA_902789095.1 Oscillospiraceae bacterium
CTTTAATGAATTTAAACAGAAAAGAGAATATATGGAAAGTCTGGCGGATGAAATAATCGCTCAGATGAATACTTCTTACAGCGAGTTTGACCGTGAGCTTTTTATACACGATTATATTGTTAAAAACTGCAGATATAACCGTGACGGCGATTTTAACAATCTGACTTACAGCTGTATTGCGGATAATTTCGCTTCCTGCGAAGGGTATGCAAAGGCTACAAAATACCTGCTTGAAAAGGCGGGCATAGAGTGCTACACCGTTGTAGGTGATGCGACTGACAACGGTCGTGAGCCTGAAAGCCATATGTGGAATATTGTAAATATCGGCGGCAGTTATTATTACCTTGATACAACGTGGGACGATCCGAATACTTCCGGCGGCGAGGTTTCGCATATTTATTTTAATCTCTCGGAGCAGGAAATCAGAACAGACCACAGCAATTTTACGGTTTATTTTGAATGTAATGATAATAAGTATAATTATTTTAACTTTACCGGCAGCGTTTTTGAAACGTATAAGTGGAAGGATTATGAGCGTATTATTGCGCTTATGGGCGCAGAAGCTAAAAAAGGAAATGACTTTATTGAACTTAAATTTACAAACAAGGACGCTTATTCTTCCGCTCTGTATGACCTTGCTAAAAAAGGCAAGGCGTACTCTCTTGCAAGATCCGTCAATTTCAGGTACGGAACAAAGCTTAAATCAAATGATATTTCATACAGTCAGGAAGAGGGATTTCTGATTTTCAGTCTAATGTTTAAATGAGTGAGTCATACTGAGGCATTTTGCTTCGGTATGGCTTTTGCTTCGTCATTTTACCGAAAGGCTTGTATATCCGAAAGATGCCGAACACAATCGGTTGTACAGCAATTTATTTTCGGAAGAATATTAAAAAACTTATTCCATTTTAAGTCAGAATGCGGTATAATTGTAATAACATTAAAAAGGAAAGTATTGACTGATGGGATACAGTGTGAATTTTTCAGTGCTGGGTAAGAGCTTTGTGATGCCCGGTGCTGTTTGTGAAAAAATAAAGATGTTCAGCGACGCTCAGCTCAAAACCGCTGTATGGATTTTCAGCCACATGGGCGAGAATATCGAGCCTGCCGTAATAGCTAAAAAAATCGGCAAACCCGAATCGGCGGTAGACGAAGCGCTGATGTATCTTGCTTCGCTTGATATTCTTGTGCCTGACAGGGAAACGGCGGTACCGTCTCAAAAGGACGAGCCTGCCCCGACAGCGCAGAAAAAATTAGCCGAATTACCCGACATCGCCCCGAGCTATGAGCAGATAGTGAAGCGCTGCAAGGAATCGCCCGAGATCGAAGCATTTTTAAACGACCTCCAGCCTATCCTCGGCAAAACGGTAGGATATGACGGACAGAGCGTTTTTCTGATGATGCACGACAGCTACGGACTTCCGTTTGAGGTTATATATATGCTTGTCAGCTATTGCGTGAGCATAGGCAAATCGTCGTATAAATATATGGGCAAAATGGCTCGTTCCTGGGGAGAAAAAGAAATTGACACAATAGAAAAAGCCGATGAAATCATTTCAAGGCTCAATCTGCTTTCAAAATCCTGGGCGCAGTTCACGAGACTTACGGGTATACAGACCCCGAAGCCGACGTCGAGCCAGCAGGCATTTTTATACAAATGGGTAAACGATTATAAGTTCAGCATGGAAATGATTTATGGAGCGTATGAATATATGGCGGATAACTGCGCAAGAATAAGCTTTAAATATATGGACGCGGTGCTGACGGACTGGTACTCAAAGGGCATAAAAAATCCTGAAGATATTAAGAAAAATAAAAATCAGCAGGGAACTGAGCCGAAGCCGTCCGAAAAGAACGACGGCAAAAAGCGCTCCTACGATATGGACGAATTTGAGCGCAGGGCAAACCGGCTTCCCGTATACAAACCAAATAAAGGAGGGGCAACATGAGCTATACAACAGCAGAATATGAAAGCGCAAAGCACGAGCTTGAACGCAGACGCAGCACTGCGGAGAGAGAAAGAGAAAAAAGACACAGCGAAGTTGCCGCAAAAGTTCCTGAAATACTTGAAACAGAAAAAGAAATGTCTGCGGCAGGTCTTGCCGTCGTGAAAGCTGTGAGCCTTGGCGAAGACGCTGTGCGCTACGTCAGGGAGCTTGAAAGAATTAACCTTGAAGCGCAGAAAAAGAGAGAAAAACTGCTTGT
>CADAMY010000262.1 GCA_902789095.1 Oscillospiraceae bacterium
GCCAGAAATCCGATATTGAATCGCAGTAATACGGATAGCGGAAGTTCTGAGGCAGTTCAAATCCGAACACCCTGCCGAGCCCAACAGCCATATCCGAATATCCGCTGAAATCAAAATAAAGCATAAAGGCGTATGAAAGCGCGCCTGTCCATGCGCTCAGTACGGTGAGGGATTCAGTCTTCATGCCGGAAACGGCAGAGTAAGTAATGCTGAGCATATTTGCAAGCAGGACTTTTTTTGCAAGTCCGATAATAAACATACGGAATCCTGCCTCGGTTCTCTGCTTCGTTATATTCAATTCATTGAGCTGAATGCTCATCTGATTATACTGGATTATCGGACCTGACGTAAGCTTCGGGAAGAACGTTACAAACAGGGCAAAATCAAGTATATTTTTGGGCTTCCCGGCTTTTTTGCGGTAAACGTCAAAAAGAGCGGAAAGCACGGAAAAAGTAAAAAACGAAATGCCGACAGGTACGGGCATAGTGTTTTTAACTGCGGAAATTTTCAGCAGTCCTGCAATATTCTCAGAGATAAAATTGAAATATTTAAAGTAGCCGAGCATCAGCAGATTGACAACTACCGACACCGTAAGCGTGATTTTTGCTTTTGCAGGGCGATTATTCTCGTTCTGTTGTGCAATCTGAAGGCAGGAAAAATAGTTAAATACCACGCTGAGCAGAATCACAGGAAGGTCGACCGGGTTGCCCCACACGATAAATATAAGGCTGAGCAAAAGCAGCAGAAGCTTCCTGAATTTTACCGGCACGACTTTAAAAAGAATAAAGCTGACGGGCAAAAATATAAACGGAAATATTAGCTGATTAAATGTCATAAACTGCCCTCCTTATAATGCGCCGAGAAACGCAGATTTTGCTTTATCGGAGGTTTTGCTTACAACGAGCAGAAAATAATTTCCGCTTGCCTGAATGACCGAATTATCGGTAAGCAGAGCAAACTGTTCAACTCCGTAGCCGTCAAACGTTTTTTTCTGAGTGTCAATTCTCTTTTCGGCGGCAGTGAGAAGATCGCTTTGCTGGGATACGTCGCTGAGCTTAACTATAAGCAGCTCTTCGGCATCCATATTTGTATTGGGATAATAAAGCACACAGCCCTCATAATCCTCGGGATTTATACCGTAAAGACGCTTTATCATCTGATTATCCGCCTGCTGCATATTTTCAGTATTGATCTGAGCCGTTACAGCTTCGGTCACATCTTTAATATCTGCATTGCTGACCTTGTTTTTCATAGCGTATGACACGATCAGAACAACCGTTAGCGCTACGCAGACAAATCTGATTATTTCAAAAACAACAGTTTTCATAATAATGCTGTAAATATCCTCCCGTTTTCTTTAAGAGCCGTAAGCCGCAAGAAGCATATTCTTTGCCCAGTACGGATAAAACTCCGGCTTTAGATGAACTCCGTCAGGCTGCCAGTATTTGCTCATAAAAGCTTTCGCAAGCTCGTCGTTGTTGACAAAAACAACGTTTTCTTTTGTTTTGCAAAGCTTTTCCACACCGCTGCTGAAAGCCGGAATCTTTCGCCACGACGGATTTTTTGCAAGTGCTTCCTCGGTTGCCGGCAGAATTGAATTTACAATTACTTTACAGCCGGGGATCGCCTTCTGGATTTCATCGATCCGCTGATCCATTTCTTTAACGTATTCTTCGGCTGTTTTCCAATGACCTATACCCGTATCGTTAAGACCAAAGCAGAGGTAAACGTATGATGGATTTACCGTTTTCAGATCTTCCATATAAGAAGGAATATCCCTTATCGTTTTGCCTCCTCCGGCAAATACTCTGCTCTTGTCAAGGAATTTGAAATAATAGAATCCGACAGCTCTTGAATCTCCCATAATAACGAAATCCTTGAACTGCCCCCATACGGATTCTTTACCATCTTCAAGGCTTTTAACAAATTCATCCGCCTGTTTCTTTCTGAGTTCCTCTGCGGCAGCCTTCTGCTTTTCAGCTTCTCGCTCACGAACGATCACATCAACTTTCTGCGGATCCTTCTTCGCTTCGGCAGATATGAACGATATCCCCTCAGCAGTCTCTTCCGGTTTGCTTTTTGCGCTTCTGCCGGAAATCAGAATCAATAAAAAAACAATCAGAATTATAGCAAATATAAGTATTAAAACAGAGTAATTATTTAATGTATTTTTGCTTTTATTCAAATTATAATATTCAAATTATAACCCCCTGTTGAATATGAGTAAGTCCAAACAAACATTATATGACAATCAAAGACAAAAATCAAGGTTTATTGACAAAAATATATTGCTTCCTGTAAAAGTATTTATAAGTTGTTTACAACGGCACGGATGTATCCGTGCCCTACGCGGCTGTGATGAAAACTCGGTATATTTTTTGGAATGCCGAGGGCGGCATTCCCTACGACCGAAGATATAAAATTTCGTTTATTTTTTTAACGGAATGCCGAGGTCGTCGACCACTACAGGATTTCATCAATATTTAAATCGAGCGAATGTAGGGAACGCTGCCCCAGCGTTCCATGGGAATTTGATGTGGTTCACGGCTTCGGGCTGCCGAGGTCGTCAGCCCCTACACACTATGATGAATATTTAAATCAAGCGGTTGTAGTCTCCGCTACATGCGTTCACTAAATCGTTATAAACGGCACGGATGTATCTGTGCCCTACGCGGCTGCGATGAAAACTCGGTATATTTTTTGGAATGTCGGGACGCCATTCCCTACGACCGAAGACATGAGCATCGTCACGGGAATTGATGAGCAATTTATACAAAAATAAGACTGCATTCCCACTTGTTTGTGAGTTTGCAGTCTTTTTTATCAGTCTATTTAATAATGTATTTTACAAGGCTTTATTTTAAACCGAGGACTGAAAGTATAGTTGAAACCATGCTGCCGATATAACGGCCGTAATGAGGAATTACTCTGCCGTAATCGTGATAAATAATCTCCTGAGTCGGCTCGCCGTTTGATTCGGCAACAAGGTTGAGGAACGTGCCTATGAGAGTTGAAGCTGTGTCTGACGAATAAGAGAACAGCCAAGCGTTGAAGTTGGCGTTGAATGTATATTCGCCGGGATTTGCCCAGTCGCTGAGTCTTACAACTACGAGCGAATAGTCGTTATCCGGGTCAATGTAGCCCGCCATATCGTTCATAAGACCGAAGCAAAGAACGGTGTCGTCCTCTGCAAAGTAATCTGTGAGCGGACCGTACTGGAAATCTTCCCTTGTGATTGAATACTCTGATGAAAGCATATGATCGGGAGTATGGATAACTTCTGGATTCATTTCGCCGGGGCACATGAAAATCTTGATGTGAGAGCCGATTTCCATATATCCTACGCTTGTAGCAGTGTAAACGTTATTTTCAGAATCTGTAAGGATAACGTTATTTGTCATTCTTACGATCGCAAGAAGTCTGATGATCGGGTTATCGCACTTGATAGCGATGTTGGTTGTTTTAACGTTGAGGATCGGGTCAACCTTTTCGCCCTTATCCATAGCGGCAATAAAGTCGCCTATAACGATACCGTATCTCATAGAACGGTTTTCGTAAGTTGTATCAAAGAGCGGATTGTCGCCGCCTTCATAGGTAAGACGGTAAACTTCGTTCATCGTGCCGAATTTCATCTTGATGAAAGATCCGATAGCGGAGTTGATGAAGATGAAATTGCAGCCTTCGTCACCGTAGCTTGCGTTTATCTGCTGCTCCATATAAGGAATGAAGTCCGCTGAAATCGTGGGAGTGAGCTCCTCAGCGCTGCTTACGCCGACCTTTTCGGGATGAGTTGCAAAGTTAGTGATAACAGTTTCTTTAGCGTCCTTATTGAAAGGAACGAATGTCATCTTATAAATTTCTGAAATAAAGTCAACAGCATCATTTGATTCGCAGAAGAAGTTGGCTGTCTGCTCATTTCCCTGCTCGTCAGTATATTCAATAACAGAATCCTGCTTTGAAAAATACAATTCGCCGTCTTCCATATTTTCATAAGCGCTGATCATTGAATCAGCAATCGTTCTGTAAAGGAAGTCCATATATTTTGCATCGGGAACGGTAACTTTATCTCCGCTGAAGATGGCTTTAATAAGCGAGCCGTCAATAACCTGACCTACGCACTGCATGATACCTAAAGTATCAATACCG
>CADAMY010000263.1 GCA_902789095.1 Oscillospiraceae bacterium
AAAATCAATTTCTTTTCCGTATTTTGCGGTATACGTTAAGCTGCAAAGAGGCTTGTCTGAAGTAAAAACAATAAAATACTGACCTTTTTTATCGCTGAATTCGGCAAGCATATTGACGCTTGCACCGAATTTTTCTGCCGCAGCGGGTACTGCTGCAAATTCATTTTTATCGATCACATATGCAGTACCCTGCGTAGATTCTTTTTCAAAAATATGCGGGATACTGAGATATTCCACCGGAAGAAACAGTTCGTTCTGCACGTTTGTCTGATCCGATGAATAAGCTGTGTTTATATCAAAACTCCAAAGTCCTGCCTGCAGGCGGTCATCAGAAGCAACGGCAATACGCGCTCCGATGTTCCAATCTGAATATATGGTACGATAATCGTTGTCTTCAAGAAAAGACGAGATTTGCGAGTAGATGTCTGTATGGTTTTCGGCACGGTTTTCTTTCAAAATACCGCAGAAGCGAAGTCCTGCCGTCGCCGCAAAACAGATACATACGGCGGCCGCTGCAACAGTACGGCTTTTGCCCTCAAGAGAGCTGAGCAGATACGCCGCCAGAACACCGGCTATTGGATATATCATAAAGTAATAGATGTTCCGCACGTTCATAGCCGTGAACAGATCAAGCGCCGCAACGCCTGTAACTCCAATGCCCATTAGTATGATCAACGTTAAAAAGTCGGCAAGTCTTTTTTCTTTTACCGATTTTCGGACAAGCAGGATAAACCCTGCCGATACAACAGCAAGCAGTATAAAAAGCCCTGCCTGAGCGACTGCTGATAAGTCTTTGCAGATTATGTATTTACCTATGTTTTTCAGAAATGCCGGCAGTCCTGAAAGTATCCTTGACGGAGACAGGATTCGGGTTTCGCCGAATATTTTGTGCTGTCTGAACGGCAAAAAACGTATCAGTATCAGCCCTGCGATATTGCACGCCGCAACGGATGCCGTAAATGCGGCGGAACGACGGCTTGATTTTTTACAAATTATGCTGACTGCTTCAAACAGAACCATCGGAATAACCATAACTTCCGTCTGCCGTATGCTTTGCATACCGGTGCCGAAGCTAAGCACGCAGGCGATTAACGTCGCCATCCAAAATGATTTTGAAAAATTGCCGCCGCTTTTTATCCGTGCATAGCACCCGAAAGAAAGCATTGCGCAGATAAGGTATGAGGCATAGTAGCTGCACATTGTAAAAAACAACTGCCATCCCTGAGTATATTTTGCAAGGTGAAGCATAGCGGCAGGATATGCTGCCATAATAAGAAAACCGCCGATTCTTGCATACAGTTTTGCGTAAGGGCGAAGCATAAAATCAAATGCTGCAAAAATAAACACCGTCATAAGCGATGAAGCGGCTGCCATTGCAGTTATTACATTGCCGCATATGCCGTAAATCAGCGCCGCTAAAACAGGAGTGGAAACAACAGACAACTGATTGCCGAAAATCCACTCAGCCGGCAGTAAAGACTTGGTTTTCCAGATCTCTTTTGCAAGATTTAAATCGGCGTACATATCACCGTCATAATAAGCCGGATTTGAAACAAAATTGATATACAGAACAAAAAATAAAAATAAAAACAGGAACAAACCGAAAACAACAGTCAGAATTATATCTTTTTTGTTTTCTTTTACAGAGACCATGTTTATTCTCCTTTAAATATAATGCCTGTACGTGTGATTTTTTGTGATTCCGGTATAATTCCTATCTGCTTTTCAAGCGTTTCCGTAAGCAGAGCAGGGTTAAGATTGACGGTGTTTCCTGCGGCGACAGTCAGCTCAAGGTTTACATAACAGCCGTCAAGTGCTACTGTTTTTTTGTAAATCTGCTCAATTAGATTTACCTGCTTGAGCACTTTACGATGACCTTTTTTGCCCATTTTTTCCGCCATAAGCTCATCACCTTCAAGCGCAGAAATTGTGCCGCTGTAAAATTTTTCAGCGTCTTCATAACTTGCAAATTCAAGGTTTACGGAATAACTTGCGGCGGTTATCTCGTTTATATTGCCGTCAGGCTCGCCTACGCTGAGTATTGTGACGCCTTCGGGCATAACGGGGGACAGACGTTTCTTTATTTCTTCATTTGTCATATCCGTTTCGATTTTAATATCCATAAACTCACATTCGCTGCTCTGACCGAGTGAGAGAGGCAAAGCAAAGGCGATATAAGGATGGGGGTTGA
>CADAMY010000264.1 GCA_902789095.1 Oscillospiraceae bacterium
CATAGTTTTCTGTAAAGCCTTTTTTTTTTTTTTTTTTAACATAGCTTCCGTATTGCTCCTGAGTTGTATTACCAATATAGATTTTTAGCCAATCCGCGCTGTCATTGTCAATTATACCGGTATTTGATTCCGGTACAGGCAATAGTTTTGCTAATGTGCTGTCAGGCCATTTGATTGTTGAAAAACTGTCAGAATAATAACCCTTTTTATTTGCGTTGAAACAACCCGACAGAGAAAATACGGACGCCGCAAGCAAACAGCATGCAAGAACAGCAGATGTGATAGATTTGATTTTCATAGATACCTCTCCTTTTTTCAAAATGTATTTTATATAGCGGATAGAATTAACGACGGAATAAAGAGTAAAAATCCTACCGTCATCAACAGTGACGGCAGCTTTACTCCGTCAAGGGGTAAATGTTTTTGGAGATTAATTACCTCCTTTCGTTCCAGAAATGATAATAAAAAGCATATTGTTTGCAGCAAAAACACTATCCCATTTAATGCGCTGAAAATATTGCGAGCGGAAGAAAAGCACATAACGCTCTCAACACCGCAGATTATGGCAAAAACAAGCGATACGATTCCTGCCCTGCTGTTTTTGTAAGCGGCGTGTTCTCTTTCTTTCCGCTCATTGTCCTCGCGCTCCCATTGTTTGAAAGCCGTTTGCTGACGGATTCTCTCCACTGTAACAGCGTCGCTTTCTATAATCAGTTTCCGTGAACCGCAAAACGGACAAATCAAATACTTCCCCTGACCGTCAACGGTAAGCTCGCCGCCACAGTTATTGCATTGTAATTGAGCTGTTGAATCCGGCATAATTCCCTCCAAAACAAAAAGAGTAATCCTGTATTTATCATACAACATTACTCAGAATTTGTGGTCAGCTGGCAGCTGACACATTTATTATTTTTTTGTGCTATAATAACTACATCATATTATTTGTGATATGCAGTCCGATAAACAGCAACGCAATGCCAAACAGAATGCTGAGAACACCGAAAAAGCTCATTATGTACCTTCCGTTACGGGGATTGTTGGGGCTTATTTTCTCAGACAGGCGGAATACATCGCCGAACAGAATATACGGAAACAATGTCCAGAAAAACAAAAAATTCACCATCAGTATTAACTGTTGAATCCGGTATTTCAACTCGTATTTCATTATCAAGGGAAATCCCGCGATATACGTAAGCAGCATAATCAGCCAAATGATGATAAACAGCACGCTGATGATTTTCGGAAAAACGTGCTTGCTGCGGAAACCCGGCAACGGTCGGTATGCTCTGCTCGAATTTGACTTTTTGCCGAGCAAAACCATCTTCAATTCTTCGGCAGACTGAAAACGCTTTCTTTCGTCAATCTCAATACACCGCACGATAATGTGCTTAAGTGCACCTTGATGCAGCTCTTCATTTGGCAGCCTGCCTGTCAAAAGATAATTAAGCAGCACGCCGCACGCGTAAATATCAGCTTTTCCGCTTGTCTGCGCAAAGCCGAATTGCTCGGGAGAGGCATAGCCTGCCGTTCCGAGTACGGTCGTGTCCTTGTGCTGATTCGGCTTAATCAAACGGCAAATGCTGTAGTCGATGATTTTCACCGTGCCGTCGCCTGTTATCATAATGTTTTCGGGCTTAATGTCGCGGTGAACAATGCCACGGCTGTGCAGTTCCGCAAGACCTTCGCAGATTTGGCAAAGTATTTTCCTCGCGGATTTAACGTCATACAAATTGCCGCTTTCCACCTGAAACGCAAGCGTAGTTCCGTTGATGAATTCGCAAAGGCTGATACAAACACCGTCCTGAGATCTTAAATCGTAAACTTCCATAAGATTAGGGTGCTTGATTTGACATAAGGCTTGCAGTATGGCGAAGTCTCCGGCAGGAGAAATCCGCCTAACCATTAGCTGTCCCGTGATGTTGTTGCGAACCAAGTCAATATTACGGTGTATTCGCGCGACAAAAGAAAAGTTCCATAAGTTATACTGATTAGCAACCATATTGACCTCGTTTGTCTTTATTGGTAATATATATTATATTCTATCACAAAACAGCAAAAAATGAAGATGTAAAATGAAAAAGAGCACAGACGATTTGATGAACATACTCAAACAATCACCGAGCGTTGAAGACTACTTTGATCAAAACGACAGCGAAATATTCTTCGGTTCATTAAGCGAGATG
>CADAMY010000265.1 GCA_902789095.1 Oscillospiraceae bacterium
CCTTGCCGACGTTGAGGACTGCGCAATATGGATAGCCCAGTACAATACTTCGTGCACGTACACGGGTCACTACGATATGTGGCAGTACACCGATAAAGGTTCAGTCAGCGGAATCAGCGGCGACGTTGACCTTAACCATTGCTACGTAAACTATAAAAAATATATCTTATCAAACGGTCTTAACGGATTTGACAAAACATCGGAAGAGCCGCAGGAACATCAGTTTCCGCAGAATGAAACGTATCTGATAACGAATCCCGACGGAGCGCAGGTGTTTTCTGACAACACCGCTTCCGCCGCAGTTGCAGGCAGCCTGCCGTATAATTATCAGGTTTACGTTTATGAAACAGACGAAACTTTCGGCAGGATCATTTACGGCACGGAGGAAAGCTATATTTCTCTTGCCGACGCAGTACCGCTCAGCTCAACCTACACTCTTGGCGAAGAGCTCGGCACATACAAAGTAACGGCAAGCGAGCTGAATATACGCTCGGGCCCGTCAACGTCATACGCTTCTCTCGGCACTCTGCCGAACGGTACCGAAGTTGAAATCACAGCGCTTTCCGGTATATGGTGCAGATTCAGCTATAACGGCTCTGACGCGTGGCTTTCTTCAAACTATCTTGACCGCTCCGGGCGAAACTTTCACTCTGCCCGCCTGTCCTTATGAAAGGGCGTCATATACTTTTGAGGGCTGGTCAGCTTCCGCAGACGGCGAGCAAAGCGTTACAGATTCAGCTTCGCTTACCGCCGAAAAATCCGTCAGAGTTCTTTACGCCGTATGGAAAGAAGCTCAGCAGGAAACACATTACGACGGCGAAACATACATAGTAACCGCCGCTTCAACGCTGAACGTTCGCACAGGTCCCGGCACCCGGTACGATAAAATCGGAACTCTGACAAACGGCACGCAGATTTACGTTTATGAAACGTCCGGCACGTGGGGCAGAATCATTTACGGCGGTGAAGACGCCTGGATTTCCTCAAACTACATTTCGCCGGTTTCCGAAGCGGTAATATTTGACGAGGGCTGCGGCTTTTATCAGGTAACGGCTTCAAGCCTTACGGTAAGAGCAGGCGCAGGCACAGGCTATTCCGCACTCGGTTATCTCGGCAATTCCGACACGGTAAAAGCGCTCGGCAGAAGCGGGATTTGGGCAAAAATAGACTTCGGCGGCAAAGAAGGCTGGGTTTCGACTGCGTATATGCAGAAGCTCAACATAGTTCAATTTGATTCAAATAAGGGTACGGGCGCCGATATGTTTGTCACAGCTCCCGATTCAACTCAGATAACACTTCCCGAAAATCATTTCATCAGGGATAATTATACGTTTGAAGGCTGGTCCGATGAAAAAGACGGCGAAGTAAAATACTCCGATAAAGACGCCTTTACCGTGAACGGAAATACAATTCTTTATGCTGTATGGAGGAGTGACGAAATATTCATTCAACCTGCCGAAAACAGCGAAACGATCGTAAATGAAAACAATTTTACCGTATCGGGAATAAAACCGGGCATGACTTCTGACGGGATACTCGAAAACTGTATTTATGCCGAAAGCGGTATTTCGCTGAGTGTAAATGCTCATCGTCCCGGCACAGGCTCTTTGATAACAGCCGAAAGAAACGGCAAAACGAAGAACTACACCATCGTGATTTACGGCGACATTGACGGTGACGGACTTGCCGACGCAAGAGACGCTGTTCTTGCGCAGGCTTATATGAATAATTATCTTACGTTTATGGATCTTCCCGTGGGAGCATACTGGGCGATCGACGCCGATAACGATTATGCGGTCACGGATTCGGATTGTTCCCTTATGCTTTCAAGCGGACTGCTCCTTTGTGAAATTGCGCAGACAAGATAAATTCAAAAACACCGCTTTGAGCTTTTATAACATAAAGGCTTGAAAATATGCGTTTTTTAATTATTTTTATAAATTATTATTGAAAGATTATACATTTTATGGTATTATTATTTATCATTCCGGACTGCATAAAAATCCTGTTTTCGGGGATTTATGCACTCCTTAAAGAAAGGACAGGAATAATTATGAACAAAAAAACCAAAACGGCTGTTTTAGCCGGCACAGGCGCTCTGCTCGCCGGCAACGCAGTTTATGCGGCATTACATAAGCCTAAAAAGAAGGAGCTTATGCCCTTTGAGCAGGAAAACGTAAACGTTCAGAGATATACAGAAGTTCTTCAGGGCGCAATAAGATGCAAAACCGTTTCCAACTCTGACGAAGATAAAATGGACTGGGGTGAATTTGAGAAGCTTCACAAGCTCTTTGAAGAAAAATATCCCCTTATTCACTCAAAACTCAAAAAAGAGATAATCGGCAGAGCAGGTCTTGTTTTTGTATGGGAAGGCAAAGACCCTTCACTCAAACCGATAGCTCTCATAGGTCATCAGGACGTAGTTCCCGTACCCAAAGAGAAGGTTGCGGACTGGATCCATCCTCCTTTCAGCGGCGATATTGACGACGGCTGCCTCTGGGGAAGAGGAACAACCGATATGAAACATCACGTTGTAGCCGTTCTTGAAAGCGTGGAAACTCTGCTTGAAGACGGTTTTGAGCCGACTCGCTCTGTTTATCTTTGCTTCGGATACAACGAAGAAGTAGTTGATACGGAAAAAAATTCCGCAACGATAATAGCCAACACCCTTAAAGAAAGGGGAATTGAGCTTGAAAGCGTGCTTGACGAAGGCGGCGCAGTTCTTGACCTTAAAGT
>CADAMY010000266.1 GCA_902789095.1 Oscillospiraceae bacterium
CTTCATATTTTTAATTAAATTTTTAGCGGCAGCAACTTCCGTCACCACCGCTTTTCTTATTTTCAGGATTTATTTACCCCAACTATTGACAAAGAGCCTGTTTTATTTAATTCTTGTCAGCATTGATATGATTGATATCAGCGTACTTATTTTATATAGGTGAAGATGTTTTTTACTATTTTTATGAGCAATTCAAATAGATCGTTTGTAAAACTCCAGACGGATGCCGTCAATACCTGAATCTGATCAGGCTCGATCAGGGAGCTTTCCGAAGAAGTAAGCACACCGCTGTAATTATCCGTAACAGTATACCCGAATGTTTTTGTTTTACCGTTAAGCATAGTGTCGCTCTCGCAGTAGTTTATGCTGAATTTTCGGTAACCGCAGGATGAAGTGTCTGCCGTGATAATCGTTGATTCACCGGGAGCAAGGATGCGGTTTACAGGTGTTTCAGAGTCACCGTCTTCAACTGATTTTATGAGCATTGAATTTTTGCGTGACGTGTTGGAAAGTATCATTCTGCCGTTTCCGCCGTGAATAGCGTAAAGGCAGTTTGTGCTTTCAAAGCGGATATGCAGGTCGTTTGACGGGTCGTTGCTCTGCATAAACTGCGGGAATCGTGCATCACTCCATGCGTCTTTTATATTGTGCGTATATAAAAGTGTTTCAATAAGTTCGAGCGAATTCGGCGCCCATTCGACCTGACCATGAAAAAGCCCGTTTATTATCCACGTTTTTTCAGGCATATATCCGCACGAAAGGTCGATACAGTTGTCAGGCGAAATACAGTTTTTGCCGATGTCCTTTTCCTGAGTATAACCGTCTGGGAATACTTCGCCCATAGGTGTGCAGTAAGCTCCGCAGGAAGATTCAAGGTCAACTATCGCATCGGAATTTATTCCGTGGGTGTTGACAAGTTCATTTCCCGAGCAGGAAACTATGCTCACGTCAGCTCCGTTTGATTCGGCAGAGCGGAGCATTGCGGGAATATCTTTCATATATCCGTTTCTTACTTTGCCGACTGTATCCAGCAGAGGGGCGTTTTCGGGTAAATTGAAATATTTTTCACAAAGCATATCGTAATCGTTTGAGGGAATCATCTCAAGGTAGGCAGGTCCGCACTTTGCAATCGGAAGAATAACCTGCTCGGCACCCATTGTAGCGATTCCGTTGACGCTTTCGGGCACGAGATTACCTAATGCGGAAACGTCAATTTCGGTATGCAGTATATTTTCAACAAGCTTAATAAGCTCGTTGAACGTAAGAGTATACTCTTCGTCGGTGTTAAAAATTTTTGTTACAAAGTCCGAACCGTCAAAAATCGGATTGTTGAATACGAGGTTTTCAATATAGCCCTTAGCTGCGTATTTGTAAACATACTGAGCAACGGGAACGCTTCCCTGGCTCAGACAGTAAATACTTACTTTTTCATGGCCTGTTGCTGCAATAACGCCCTCGATATATCCGAGCAGCTCGTCGGCAATTTCATCTCCGGAAAGTCTCCAGTCATACAAAAAATTAAAAACGTGGTCGTTTCCGACTTTTGCTGCCGTCCGCTTCATATCAAGAAATTCCGAGCCTGAATACGGTATGTATTTCAATGCGTCGCTTTTTATGAATCCTTCGTACGACGTGTCCTCAACAGAGGAATATACGGGTTTCAGATTATAACGTGACGTTCCGTCAGGATTCATACGTATCGGCTCAACGAGTTCTGCAACCGTATTCGCTATGGGAAGAAGAATATCGTCCGTGCCGTACTTTGCAAAGTTTCTGACAAGAGATTTTACAGCCGAGCCGGGAGTGAAGGGGAAGGCTGTTTCTTCACTTCCGTCAGGCTTTACTTCAACGAGCGTTGTTGCACCGAAGCCCGCAACGAAAATAACGGGAGTATGTGAGCATCCGCATTTATCCGAAGCAAATGCAGCAGCGGCAGATGTGAATATAATCACTGCCGCTGAAAGTAAGCATATTATTTTTTTGTAAAAAAATTTCAGAGTCATAACGTTACCTATCCGAGTTCTTCAATTTGTTTTTTTATAGCCGCAAAGCTTTCGTTGCTGATAACGTGCTCAATACGGCAGGCGTCCTCAGCCGCAATTTTAGGGTCAACGCCGAGCTTAACGAGATAATCAGTGATCGACGTGTGACGCTCATA
>CADAMY010000267.1 GCA_902789095.1 Oscillospiraceae bacterium
AGTATGAGATATTATTGATAAGCGAAAATCTGAGCTGCCTTCGGGCGGCTTTTTTATTTTATCAGCATTGCGGCAACTGTACCTATTACTGCGGATCCGACAGCGGCAGCGGCGGAAATTGCCGCAAGCTTTCTCCTGAACATCTTGTCAGGCTTGTTGTTTCGGCTTGCTTCTTCAAGAATGTTTTTCATTATTTTACTACCGGACGAAATCAACGCATTTTCAAATGCGGCTGATGAAATTTCCTTCGGCGATTCGCCCTCGTTTGCAAAAATTCTTGCTGCGGCTGTATTGTTTTCATCTGCGGCGGCATAAATCACAAACACCGTATCGTCACGGTTGCTGGCAAAAGCTCCTGAAACTGCACAAGAATAATCAGCCTGAGAATCTTCTCTTGCTTTCTGAGCCGCAGAAACTATGTATTCCATCGCCGGCTGATTTGTTTTTCTCGGCTCCGTTTTTTGAGAAAAAGATATAAAATTATGCTCCTTGTCCGCTATTTCCATATTCTCCTCTATCAGCTTTTTACAGCCGAGAGGAAGAAACACAAGCTTTGAATCTGACTGCTTGAGCAGAGAAACGATGCGAATCATCATTGCAGCACGCTTGAATTTTACAACGTCTTCATTATCTGTTATTCCGCCGAAATCAGCAAGGAAAGCATACAAACTGCCGAAAACAGTCTCGGCTGTGCGAATCGGATCAAGCGGAAGAACAACTATACTCTGCGCTCCCGCAACGACCGAAAACCCACAGTATCTGAAATCAGGCGAAGCAAAAATATTTGCATCCGCAGGGAATATAGAATGACCTGCCAGAGCGCTCTCACTTATCAATCCTTTGTCATACAGCGGATAAAGCGCGTCATAGACCTCAGTTTTTTGCTCCGGCTCAAGATCAAGAGAAGAGCAGATCAGCTTTTTGACCGTGTTGAACATCGCTGTCTGAACTGCGATTACAACAACATCCGTGCTTCTTAACGCCTGAGACGCCGCGACGAGCATACGTTTGGGCGAGGAGAAATTTTTAATCTGCACCGCCTGCCCTGCGAACGCATTCACACAATCGGATATTATTTTTTTGCTGTCAGCAAACTGACGGCTGTTGCCCTTCATTACCGAAAAATATGTTATATCCATAAATATATAATCCTCTTTAGTTCTTGTTTATTTTTTATCGTAAACCGCCTGCGGAAATTCCTGATTCGGATTTTCGTACGCGGCAGAAGTGTCTACCTCTTCGCTCTCGCCGTCACGCACAAGTCTTGCAAGCACTACAAACCTTGAATCTTCAAAAGCAAGACTGCACGTTGACATCGTGAGAATCTTATCCTGCGGCGTCACGTCAACGCTCGTTATAAAGTATGAACGCCTGAGCGCTTCTTTATAATAAGCGTCAAAAGCTTCGTCGGATTTGAAATCAGTCTGCAGGTAGTTGAATACGTGGTTATTGTCGTCTTCCGCCTTGGTGTTTATCAAAAAAGCGGCAAAGACCTTCCACTTATAATCTTTATAAATCGTGTTGAACGTAATGACGGGACAGTTTTTATAATAATTCAGCTTCTTGAACATATTAAGCTGACCGAACTGAGTACCGTCGCCCATATTGTGACCGTAGATGATCGTGTTCCGGTCAAGCTCCGCCAAGTTGTTGCGGTAATCAACAAAAAGCGCACCGTGCTTGTCCCTTACCTTGTCGATAGTGTATTTCAGATAATATTCGTTATCCGTATACTGAACGACGGGAAAATCCATTTCAAGCTCTTTGGCTATAAGTTTGCCTGCAAAGTCGGGATACTTCGTTTTAAAGTCGGCGTACTTTTCCTGAACGGGAGGCGCTTTATCCTCAGTATTCTCAGAGATTGCCTGAGAAGTGTCAAACGATTCGTCGGATTCAAACGACGCATTGATTTTTTTAATATGATACGGAGTCCAAACAAGGTCGTAAACAAGATATGCAGCGCTTAAAACGATACCCACTGCTGAGATTATCATTACAGCCCGTCTTATTTTTTCTTTTTTTGTTCCGGATTCTGCTTTCATTGCTCTCCTTAATTAAATCGAAATTTATCGATAAATACAGTTAAACCATCAAGAATATCGGTTTGCTTTTTCTTCCTGCTGATTATCCAGCCTGG
>CADAMY010000268.1:0-2865 GCA_902789095.1 Oscillospiraceae bacterium
ATAGGTAAAAAACACTAAAAATTGCTAAGTTATCCACAATTTATAAATATTTGTAATTAGTATATTTTATTGTTTGGCTTTGTAGGCCTTCGTATAGGGGAAATCTGCCGAAATTTCATTTATTTTAATTACAAAATCTAACCCAATTTAATGAGTTATCCACAGTTTCTATGCAAAAAGGGTTAGAAATTAGCTATTTCCGCTTTTTTCTGTGAATTTTGGCGGCAGGCAGGGTCATCTCTTTTAGGTCAAATAAGCGGTCGCGTAACTCCGCGGCAAGTTCAAAGTTTAAATTATCCGCCGCATCAAGCATTTGGCGCTCAATCTCTTTAATCATAAGCGGAATATTTTTTGCCTCGGGCAAAACCGCACTTTCATTATGAATTAAGGCAAGTGAAGAATTACGGGAATTATCTTCAAATTCTTTAAGTTCAACTTCGGCTTTGACAATGCTTTTTGGTGTAATATGGTGTTCTTTGTTGTACGCGGTTTGAATTTTGCGTCGGCGTTCCATTTCCGCAAGCGCATATTTTATGGCAGGTGTTTCTTTTTGTGCATATAAAACGACTTCGCCTTTTGCATTACGCGCGGCGCGGCCTGCAATTTGAATTAGGGTCGTTTCATTTCTCAAAAACCCCTGATTATCTGCTTCCAAAATTGCAACAAGGCCGACTTGCGGAATATCAAGCCCTTCACGCAATAAGTTTATGCCGACTAAAACATCATATTTGCCTTTAGTGAAATCTTGCAAAATATCAATTCTTTCAAGCGCATCCAAACTGCTGTGCAAATAAGTTGCTTTTAAGCCTTTTTCCAGAAGGTAAACTGATAAATCTTCCGCCGTTTTTTTAGTTAAAGATAAAACCAAAACGCGTTGTTTTTGTTTGATTTTTTCTTGTATCCTTGCAAGTAAATCGTCAAGTTGCCCTTGGGCCGGGCGTATAATTACAGGCGGGTCAATTAAACCTGTGGGGCGGATAATTTGCTCCACGATATTATTACCGCTTACCGTTAATTCATAAGGCCCCGGTGTGGCGGAAACAAAGACGGTATTTGGCAGTAAACTTTCCCATTCGTCAAATTTTAAGGGGCGGTTATCCAATGCACTTGGCAGACGGAAACCGAAATCAATCAGCATTTGTTTTCTTGCTCGGTCGCCGTTAAACATACCGCGTATTTGCGGAACTGCCACATGGGATTCATCAACAAAAACCAAGAAATCTTTAAAGCGTTTAAAATAATCAAATAAACAGTTTGGCCTTGCGCCTGCCGGTCGGTGTTCAAGTGCGCGTGAATAATTTCCAATACCTGCACACATACCACTATGACCGAGCATGGCAAGGTCATAATTTGTGCGTTCTTTAATGCGTTGCGCCTCAAGCAATTTATTTTGGCTTTCAAATGTCTTGCCATTATCTTTTTTTCTTTAATTATGCATTTATTAATAATTTCATTATCTTCTATTTCGTTAATTATATCATTAACAAAATTTATTGTAATTTCAAACATTATATTCTCATGATTTTCTTGATTTATCTTATTGTAAAAGCTATTGGCAATTTATCCTTGCAAGTTAAATCATAGTCACTTCCCAAATCTATTTTGAAGCAGCACTTTGCCCCATCTGTAATAAGACAAAGCACTGTCAGTTCAACGTTTTCTGTTCGATGGACTGTCTTTGTCGATGGCTTTAGTTCAGTAATAAACCTTTGCATCCGCTCTGTCACAAGTTCATCTTTTTTCATGGAAATCAATTCATCCTTCGTAACCCATCTGTACTACCGTCTCTACGTGGCACGAGGAAATGGAACTACTAATTCATACCTGCGCCAGTAAGCGGGAACTTGTCCACTGATTACTGCCTGTTCGCAATATCGCGTCCAGGAACATATCAACGATTTGCCTGTTCGTCAGGAACATATCAACCGGTTTGGGGAGCTTGCCCGTTATTGGGAACATGTCGACAAGCTATGATTTATTACTCAATTATAGAACAAAAAAATTCAAATTTACTGCTGATTCTTCTTGCTTTTCCAATATAAAATTGCGGCTATACACAGTTCCAGTATTCCTATTGCCAGCCACACAATTCCCATGGCGATATTTCTGACCCATAAGAACCAGATCGCGGCGATATTTCTGACCCATAAGAACCAGATCGCGGAACAAAGTATAAATGTTATTCCCAATATGATAAAAGTTTTGCCATTCGTTTTCATAACTCACATCTCCTTATCGTTACTCTTATGATTTGATTGCACAGATCAAGCGTAAAGACAGTGTTCTACGTAAGCCATCATCTGATTATTCTGATAGCCATATTCAACAAGTGCCAACAGGGGGACAAGTCCGACAAGCCACGACCTGTCAAATACGAACGGCAGCACAGCGGCTGCAATTAGAAGAAGCCCAAGCAAAACAAACAGCGCTGTATGTTCTTTGCGCCATTTCTTTTTGAAATAAGCTTTTCTTTCCTCGAGGGAAAACGCGCTCGCTTTGGAAACAGCGATGACATTTTCATCCGCCTTTTTCCTGAATTCTTCATCCGATAGGAACTCGCCTGCCAGCAGCTCGTTAACGCTGACGTTCAGCTCTTTTGACAGCAGTTGGAGCATCTCAATGTCAGGCATATAATTTGCGTTTTCCCAGCGGGATACAGTCTTGTTGGTGACACCGAGTTTTTCGCCCAACGCCTCCTGTGTAAGGTTGTGCTGTTTACGTAGATAAGCGATAAATTTTCCTGTTTTAATCTGATCCATGTTGTTCACCTCCGTAAACAATATATCCCTACCGGTGTGAGAACTCTTCCCCACAAACAGCGAATTCGCCAAATGACACATTGTTTTGAATCTTGCAGTTACAAAT
>CADAMY010000268.1:2887-3588 GCA_902789095.1 Oscillospiraceae bacterium
TTACAAATTCCGATTTGTACTATCATTCACTTGCTTTTCTCAACATCCTGCCACCCGTCATTGTGGAGGATCTCTGCGTCGTCACCGATGAATATGGTTACTTAACTGTCTTTCTTAGTTGTTACTGAATTTCTGCTTCAGCACAGGAACAGGATTACTCCTTTCCCTGCGCTGCCTTCATCATATCCTTTCCTGCATTCCATGCCTGGCCGACCTTTTCTGTCGCTACATAGTACCCTGACTGGAATTGGTCAAAGATAAGTGCGTTCAGTTTCAAGGGATCGACCTTACCGTTTTCGGACAGGACTTTTTCATCCGCACTGACATTGATGATCGTTCCCACTACGGCGTGTATATTCTCTGTCTCCGTGATCTCCGCAAGCTCACATTCAAGTGCAATCGGAAACTCTGTAATAATCGGCGCATTCACATGTGTGCTTTTCTCCGCATGATAGCCGGATCTTGCAAACTTATCAGACATTTTGTTGCCGGTCGCAATACCGTAATAATCTGCTGCATCCATATGATCCCTGTCAGCGAGGCTTACCGTAAACGCTCCCGTCTTTCGGATTGCTTTTGTCGTGGCGTGATCCTCGTCGATAAAAAGTGCGATTTTGTCCATGTCGCAGATCATTCCCCATGCAGCATTCATTACCTGCACCGTTCCGTTTTCGTCATATGCAGTCACCATCAGCACCGGC
>CADAMY010000269.1 GCA_902789095.1 Oscillospiraceae bacterium
AACATCAAGAGTACGATCCAAAACAGTCCAAATTGATTCCTACAAATAAGGATATTTCAATTATTGACAAAGTGAAAAAAGCATGGTACAATCGTTAAGCAATAGGGGTAATCGTATAAAAAGGAGTACACGGCAACGCCGAGGTTCCCGTGCAACTCGGGGTGCCCTATTGCTTTTTTATTTTAAGGAGTTGATTTAATGGGCGGCAGAGGTGCCAGCAGTAAAAGCAGCAGCGGTATGAGCGCACTTGAAGCGTTTAAAGATAACGCAAGACAGTTTAACGAGGCGATGCGTGAAGGTGAACGCCGCCGTGCTGCTGTAATAGAATTTAAAGATATAACAGGCAAAGTGAATAAAAGATACTGGAACGGCGCGGCTTATGTTGACCGTTCCTCTGCTTTATATACGGGCGCAACAGGCAGAAATGCCGTAAACGGAGTTTATCAGGCGGAATATAAAACACAATGGGATTACCGTGAAATAGGCGAGCGGGTCAATCGGCTTGAAAATACATACAGAAATTCAACCGCCGCAAACAGGGATGTTGCAATAAGCAGATCAATAAAAGCACAGGAAAAAATCATCAACAATGAACTATCACTTGTAAGAAGCGGTAAAGAAAACGGCGATGAAAAGGCTCTGCTTTCTTACAGGCGAAGATTAAGACAGTTAAGCCGTAAAATAACCGATTCAAAATAAGGTGGTTGAATGGCGAATGAGGAAAACTTAAAACAGATACGAACCGAGAGCGAAGCGAGAGAAAAAGGCAGAGCGGGCGGCATAGCCAGCGGTAAATCCCGCAGACGAAAAAAACATATCAAAGACACGGTTAAAATGCTCATGCAGCTGCCATTGATGGAAGGAAAGCTTGATGCGCTTACAAGCTATGATACTTTGAACGGAAAGAACAGAACGGTAGAGGAACAGTTAATTCTAAAGCAGATAGAAAAAGCGTCAAAGGGCGATCTGAACGCATTTAAT
Organism: Oscillospiraceae bacterium; assembly: GCA_902789095.1. Classification (GTDB taxonomy): domain Bacteria; phylum Bacillota; class Clostridia; order Oscillospirales; family Acutalibacteraceae; genus CAG-488. The sequence continues at coordinate 982 of CADAMY010000269.1, forward strand.
GCACTGATGAAACTTATGTCAGACGGCGAAGAAAGTCAAAAGCAAAAGCCGGAACAGGCGTACAGCGACAGCTCGTTTATAAAAGCGCTTGAGGGCAAGACGGCGGAGGTATGGGATGAAAACGAAGAGTAAAAAGCCGCCGTTTGATTTTAAACCGTTCAGCAAAAAGCAGATGAAAATACTGACCTGGTGGTGTGACGGCTCGCCTTATAAAGACTATAACGGAATCATAGCCGACGGAGCGGTCAGAAGCGGAAAGACCGTTGCAATGTCGGTTTCATTCGTTTTGTGGGCGATGAACACTTTCAGCGAAACAAATTTCGCACTCTGCGGAAAAACGATCGGTTCTCTTCGCAGAAACGTGCTTAATATACTTGAACAGCAGCTTGTTTCACTCGGCTTTGATTATGACCTGCACAGAACGGATAATTACTACGAAATACGCAGGAACGGCATTGTGAATTATTTTCATCTTTTCGGCGGAAGGGACGAAAGCTCGCAGGATCTGATTCAGGGCATGACGCTCGGCGGAATATTGCTTGATGAAGTCGCTTTGATGCCGCAGTCGTTTGTTTCCCAGGCAGAAGCAAGATGCTCTGTTGAAGGCTCAAAGCTCTGGTATAACTGCAATCCGAGAGGACCTACACATTATTTTAATCAGGAATATGTCAGTCCGCTTTTCAGAAACCGTAAAAAGCTTGTTTATCTGCATTTCACTATGGATGACAACCTGACTTTATCCGAACAGGTAAAGGAGCGGTACCGCAATCAGTTTACAGGCGTTTTCTATGACCGGAATATTCTCGGACTGTGGGTTACGGCTGAGGGAAAGATATATCATTCATTTACAGCCGATAATATAATTCAGTCAGCTTCCTGGAACAGCAGCGAACTTAAGAAAAATATTATGTTCTGCACGATAGGCGTTGACTTCGGCGGCAATAAATCAAGTACGGCGTTTACCTGCACGGCATTTACAAAGAATTTCAGGGAATGCGTGATAGTCAGAGAAAAGCGCATCAGACAGGAAATCGACCCGACAAAGCTTGAAAAGCTGTTTTGTGAATTTGCAGGGGAGTGTCAGCGGGAATATCCGGTTCATACGGCTTACTGCGACTCAGCGGAGCAGGTGCTCATAAA
>CADAMY010000270.1 GCA_902789095.1 Oscillospiraceae bacterium
TTTGAGCAATTTACCGCTTGAAAAGGCACTCGAATATTTTAAGTCAAAGGGTATCGAAATGGTCGAAATCGGCTGCGGCGGCTACCCCGGCAACAGCCACGCCGACCCCGAAACTCTGCTTGCAGATCCCAAGAAGCTTGACGAGTTCAAAGCGACGATCGACAAGTACGGTCTTGAAATCAGCGCTCTGAGCTGTCACGGCAACCCCGTTCATCCCAATAAGGAAATCGCGGCGGAATTTGACAAGACAATAAGAAATACTATCCTTCTTGCCGAAAAGCTCGGCATACATCAGATAAATACTTTCTCCGGCTGCCCGGGCGACCACGACGGAGCAAAATATCCCAACTGGGTCACCTGCCCGTGGCCGAATGATTTCGGTGAGATCCTCGATTATCAGTGGAATGAAGTTCTTATCCCTTACTGGAAAGATATGGTTGCTTTTGCAAAGGAACACGGCGTAAATAAAATCGCTCTTGAGCTTCATCCCGGATTCTGCGTTTATAATACGGAAAGCCTTCTGAAGCTCCGTGCGGCAGTCGGTCCCGAAATCGGCGCAAACCTTGACCCGAGCCATATCATCTGGCAGGGAATGGAGCCTGTTGCGGTTATCCGCGCTCTCGGCGACGCTATATTCCACTTCCACGCAAAAGACACCAAGGTTGACAAATACAATACAGCCGTCAACGGCGTTCTTGATACCAAACCGTACGCTGACGAAATTCACCGTTCATGGATTTTCCGCAGCGTAGGCTACGGCAACGACGCTTCTTACTGGAAGGATATAATCAGCAATCTTCGTCTGGTCGGCTATGATTACGCTATCAGCATCGAGCATGAGGACAGCCTCATGAGTCAGAACGAAGGTCTTACAAAGGCTGTTGAGATTCTCAAAAGCGTGCTTATCACAGAGTCCACAGGCGAAATGTGGTGGGTATAATAATTTTTACGGCATACCGTCGCCCTTAAACGGTATGCAAAGCAAATCAATCCGGGCGGAAAGGCAAAGATATGGCAAAGAAAAAATTAGGCGCCGCAGTAATCGGTTACGGCGGAATGGGAAGCTGGCATGTCCGTAAAATGACTCAGCAGATGACCGATGATATTGATTTTATAGGTATTTATGATATAAAACCCGAAAGGGCGGAGGCTGCCGAGGAAAACGGGATTCACGCCTTTTCTTCACGCGAGGAGCTGCTCAGCGACGACAGAATAGATTTTGTCGTTGTCGCAACACCGAATAATTTTCATCGTGAAATCGCTGTTGACGCAATGGCTCACGGCAAAAACGTAATCAGCGAAAAGCCGGTTACGATGACTACCGAAGAGCTTGACAAAATGATTGACGCCAGCAAAAAATACAATAAAGTTTTCACCGTTCATCAGAACAGACGGTGGGATCCTGATTTTTTGACAATCAGAAGGATTTATGAAGAAAATATGCTCGGCAGAGTATTCCGCATCGAATCAAGAGTTCACGGCTCGCGCGGCGTTCCCGGCGACTGGAGAAATCATAAGGAATTCGGCGGCGGAATGATTCTTGACTGGGGAATACATATCATAGATCAGGCGCTTACCCTTATGGGCGAAACAAAAATAAAATCCGTTTACGCTATCACCGATTATATTACCACCGATGACTGCGACGACGGATTCAAGCTTGAGCTTAAATTTGAAAACGGACTTGAATATCACTGTGAAGTCGGCACAAGCAACTTTATAGAAATGCCCCGCTGGTACGTTCTCGGTCTCAACGGCTCGGCGATTATCCGTGACTGGGATCTCAACGGTGAAATCGTCAAGGTTTCCGATTGGGAAAACAGGGACGCGGTGCCGATTCAGGCAGGCGTTGGTCTTACTAAGACCATGGCTCCGAGAACTGATGATTCTATTCAGAAATATCCTCTGCCGTTTGTCGAAAACAAAGGCTTTGACGACAAAAGCGAGTTTTACCGCAACTTCATAGCCACCCTCAGAGGGGAAGAAACCCAGCACGTCACGCTTGCTCAGCAGTCAAGGCTTATAAAGCTTATTGAGGCGATAATGGAATCGGCTGAGGAAAACAAAGTAATTTATTTTGAATAAGGAGAAAAGCTTATGCTTTCCATTGAAGAATAT
>CADAMY010000271.1 GCA_902789095.1 Oscillospiraceae bacterium
ACGAACCGCAATACAATACGAGCGAGCCGATACCGAACAGTCCGAACAAGCCCTTAACGCCGATGAACAGGTACACGCCGAAGCCGACTAACGCACCGAGTATGGCAATGAACGAGCTTGATTTTGCCGTTCTTATTGATATTTTGCGAAGCGTTATCTCGCCGTCTGTCAGTATCTTCTGCGTTGCAATATTGTCAATTAGTTTCTGCTCTTTATACAATCGGATTTCCTTGCCCGTTTTGTAATCGCCCAAAATATCGATAAAGGAATAGAAAATACGGTCAAGCTCGGCATACCTTTCGTTTGCTTCAAGATAGGACTTGTTAATCTTTGATGCAACAATCAGTATTACCACTGCCATAACGGCAATCGCCGCAACAATGGTAACGATAAACAGCGGTCTTTCAAAGAAGGTATCGCCCGTTCTGACAAAACCAACTTTGAGAAGCGGAATAATGATAATAAACGAAATAATCGTGGTCAGAACGCCTCTTGTAAATTGCAGCGTCGTCCACATAAAGTACGGTAGCCTTGCCCAGCGACTCTTGCCCGCTTCCTCGTGACGATGCAAAAGCTCTTTAAATTCGCTGTCATTCAGCAGTGCATAGTCCGCATTATACAGCTTTTCCTCGACCTTTTTATTCTCAAGGTCAAGCAGAGTCATACGTCGGATATTGTTATAGTGATCCAAAAATGAATTAAGGAAAAAAAGTATAACATTTATGCTGAGCGCCGCCGCTATGGTTATTATCAGTGTTTTTACATCTGCCTTTTCAGTAAGAAGCATAATCAATCTTGCCGAAAACCAAATGTTAATAAAGGGCTTAATGCTGTCAACAACCGCCTGTACAAGCGAAGCGGGTAATATGCTGCGGTCAAGGGAGTGAACCTCCTTATACATTTTTGCAATAAGTCTTGCATTACTCATTTACAGCCACCCCCATTTCCTTATAATACATACTCTGGGTCTGATACATTCTGTAATAAGCTCCCTTTAACGCCATTAAATCCTCGTGAGTGCCGTTCTCAGCGATAACGCCGTCCTTAATAAACAGTATTCTGTCACAAAAACGGGTTGAGGAAAGGCGGTGAGAAATGAAGAAGGATATTTTATCTTCGGTAAGCTCGTTGTATTTAAGGTACAGTTCATTCTCGCTGATTGGGTCAAGTGCCGCAGTCGGTTCATCAAGAATAAGTACGGGAGCGTTTTTATAAACTGCCTTTGCAAGCAACAGCTTTTGCTTTTCACCGCCTGAGAAATCGGCGGCGTTTTTATACACCTCTTTTACCATTAAGGTGTTTTCTTTTTCGGGAAGTGTATTGATTTTATCGGTAATTCCCGCCTTGTTAAACGCGGCATACAGACGGTCCTTATCATACTCCTGTTCAGCGGTAATATTTTCCGCTACTGTCATAGGCATAAAGCAGTAATCCTGAAATACAGCGGAGAACAAATTGAAATAGCTGTCTGCGGAAAACTCTCGGTTGCTTTTACCGTTAATCAGAATATCGCCCTTGCTTGGATAGTACAGTCCGCAAAGGAGCTTGATTGCCGTAGTTTTGCCTGCACCGTTTTCGCCTACGATTGCAATGTTTTCACCCTTGTTGACTTTAAAGGACATATTTCGTATCGTTTCCGTATCACTTGCCGGATAGGTGAATGAAACATTACTGAATTCAATCGAATTAACATCGTTAAAATCAACCTCCGTTTTTCCCTCGCTTTCGTTTTCTTCTTCCGTAAAGGCTCTGTACTCGGCACACTCGTTACAGCAAAGCTTCATCCACATATAGCCGTAAACGAAATTCATTACCCAGTTTGTAAAGCCCGTGATAATACCGAAGCAGAAGATAAAATCGGAAACGGAAAGACGGTTATTAAATACCAGATAAACCAGATATGCATATGCAACAAGCTCGCGTATAAGATTAAGAAGCGCCCTGACGCCGCTGATGGCCGCGCTCTGCTTTGTGTACCTTGAGTTCAGTTTTTCGATTTTATATATAAACTCGGCAGCGGCTTTAATCAGATAATCCGAAAAGCCGTAGATTTTAATATCCTTTGAAGCCTCCGCGTTCTTTGAAAGATTGTAAAAGTATTCAAATTTGCCCG
>CADAMY010000272.1 GCA_902789095.1 Oscillospiraceae bacterium
AAATACATTTTTACCCTCCTCTGTCAAGAATCAATGTTACTGAAATAATAAAAATCGCGGAGTTCAGAAGCATTATTACGTTCATGAGCGTCAGCACTCCCGCAAGTGAATTGAAAAGCCCCGAAATTCTGCTTTGAAGCATAACGTCACAGACCGATCCCAGAATTTTTAAAGACAAAATCCAAAAGACAAGATTTATCAGCGGAGGAAGCGTTATAACGCAGACTGCAATAATTGCAAATACTCCCGCCGTGCTTTTAATAAGAGAAGCCGTGCCGCTCATTGAGCCGTACAGCTCGCTGAGCGGCGACCCGATCACGGGAACGGCGGAATTTATCAAAAGCTTTACCCCTTTGACGCTGAGCGTATCTGCGGCGTCGTTGAGAATATCTTTTAGACTGAGAAAAGCTACATAGATTGCGGCGGCTCCCGAAATTATACTTATCAGGATTTTTTTGATAAGTGAAGAAAGCGAATCGAGCTTGTATTCCGGGAGTAATGAGCCTGCGATATCAAGAGACGCTGATGCGCTGAGCACAGGCACTGCAAAGCCTGAAACCGACGAAGAAATAAACTGCGCCGCAGCAAACGCAAACGTTCTGAATGTCACCGCTCCCGCAGGACTGCCCGACGCTATTATCAGCCCCGTCATAACGGGAATCAGGGATTTTATAAACGTACAGCATAGGTCAACTGAAGCAACGGCGCTTTTCAGCGCGTCGGTTATCGGACCGCACAGGATTATTACACTCGCCATAATACACGCCGCTGCAATGAGCTCTTCCGTTTTTTTGCTGTCCGGAATAAAAATACGGACAACGGAGCACATAACGATCACACCTGCGATAATCAATATGTTTTTTATAATATCCCTGCTTCTGCCGGTAATAATATCTTTTATAAGGCTGAAAATATCGGCTGGGGAAACGTTGTTTATCGAGCCGAAATCTGTGCCGTCAATACCGAGGGAAGACATAAGATCCTGCTGTTCGCTGTCAAGAGAATCATATATTTCGCTGAGTCTCCCGGAATCTGATTCGTCAATATAATTTTCATTATCAAGCGCATTTGCGGTAACGCAGAATACAGCCGACAGCAAAATCACAGCGATTATTATTTTAACAGCTTTCATTTTCATCCCTTCAGAAGTCCTGATATTATTTCGGCAAGCAAACTGAACAAAGGCAGGCACGCAATTATTATCATCACGCATCCGGCGGTTTCAACCGCAAATCCGAGAGCGTTTCCGCCGCTGTCTTTGCAGATTTCTGCGCCGATCTTTGAAACAACCGCAATAACCGTCACTTTGAAAATAACTTTTATAAGCCCTGACTGCTCTGCGGATGACGGCAGAAAATCCGTGATGCTTTCAAACAACGTCATTATTGACTCGGCGCAGGCGGCAAAAATCACAATTACCGCCGCTATCTGAACGGGCAGAGCATATTCGGGTCTTGACTGTTTGAGAATCAAAATCAATATACCTGCCAGTACAGCCGTGATTACCGTCTTGATTACCGTTTCCATCAGAAATCAATGATCGAGGATGCGGTGGAGTAAAGCTCGCTCAGTTCAGGTATTATCATCAGCACTACCGCAATTATTCCGGCAAGCACCATCAGCAGAGCGTATTCGTCTCTGCCTGAGCGTGAAAGAATCTGCGCCAGTACGGCAACAATTATACCTGTAACTGCAATTTTGATAATAAGCTCCATAGTATCCTCACATAAATAAAATATATACTGCCGCACCGCAGAGAAATCCGACAGCCGCCGCAGGCTTTCTGTAAAGCTTCATTTCATTTTCCGCTTTGTGCAGATTTGATTTAATTAGCTGAATGTGCATATCGCAGTTTGCCATCTGCCCGTCAAGGTCGGTAGTACCGAAACTCCTGCCGAAAGAATCAAGCAGTGAAATATCGTCTTCTTTGAGCGATTTTGTGCTTTCTTTATTGCTCAGCGAAATTTGCCACGATTCATAAAAGCTTTTTCCTGCTTTCATCTTTTCAAGACATTCGGCGCAGAATGGCAGAGAGTCCGAATAATGAGGCGCAAGATGTTCAAAAATTCCTGCTGCGCTTTCAAATCTCTGTTCTGATTCCTGACAGAAAAAGACAAGCGCTTCGGAGCATTCTGACCCTTTCTGAATAATTTGAAGCTGTTTTCAGCCCGAATCCGGCGCATACAAAAGCAATAAGAATTAAAGCAATATGTTTCATTTTATTAGTTCCTCAGCGTCATATACTCTTTCGATCATGCAGGGACTGCCGCTTTTCAAAAAGACTATTTTATCAAAAGCACCCGAGCGTATGAGCTTGATAATATTCTTTTTATACATAAGTTCGCTGTCATTACCTGCGTGTACCGCTGCTGCGAATTTCACACCCGAATTGACTCCTGCCGTAACGGCACGGACGTCCTCGCTGCTTCCTATTTCGTCGCATACGATAATGTCCGGTGAAAGCGTTCTTACAGCCTGCATAATCCCGTCTGATTTTATATATCCGTCAAGTATATCGGTGTTTATGCCTACGTCATTGCCGGCAATACCTTTTGATACTGCCGCAATTTCGCCTCTCTCATCAACAACAGCTACCTTTTTAAGCCTTGAGTCGGAAATCTGACGGCTGTAATCCCTGAGCATCGTCGTTTTCCCTGTTGAAGGAGCTCCGCAAAGCAGTATGCTTCTTAGTGAATCCGACTGAGTAAGCCTTATCAGTTCATCGGCACAGCCTTTTATCTGCCTTGCAATTCTTAAATTTATACCGCTGATATTGCGAATGTTGCTCATTTTATCCTGTTCATATACAGCCGTGCCGTATATTCCCGCTCTGCTGCCGCCGCCGACGGTTATAAAACCCTGCTGAATATCTTTTGAATAACTGTAAACGGAGTATTCGCAGATTCTCTGGAAGCTCTCTTTAATATCGTTTATCGAAACGATAAACAG
>CADAMY010000273.1 GCA_902789095.1 Oscillospiraceae bacterium
CATAGAAGTTGAAGGTCTCGTACCCGAAAACGAGCTTTCTGATGCTCCGAGAAAACCGAGAGGTCACAGAGACAATAGAAGAGGCGGCCCCAGAGGCAGAAGAAACTAAATAAACAAAATTGAGGGAGCAGTATTTGCTCCCTTTTTTGGCGGTGAAAAAATGAAAATTACAAACTGCGAAGAATGCACTAACTACGTCTACGACGATGAAAACGAATGTTACTGCTGTGACGTTAACCTTGACGAGGATGAAATGTATAAATTTCTCAGCGGTACGTTCTATAATTGCCCTTATTATGACAGATACGATGAATATAAAATCGTAAAAAAGCAGAACTGAATTCAATATTATTTAATTGATACTTGTATTTTCTGCATTATTGTGAGATAATTATATATGTATAATACTGTGGTTTTCACGGTAAAATTAACGGAGGTTGCTTATGAACAAAACCTGCGCAGTAATCCTCGCCGCCGGCGAAGGAACAAGAATGAAATCATCAAAACCTAAGGTAATGGCAGAGCTGCTTTTCAAGCCAATGATCGACTGGGCCGCCGACGCCGCAAAAGAAGGCGGAGCAGAAGATATCTGTATTGTAAAAGGATATCAGGCTCAGATTCTTGAAGAGCACCTTGCCGGAAAATACAAAACAGTTGAGCAAGCTCAGCGGCTTGGTACAGGTCACGCTGTTATGCAGGCTGCGGACTTTATAAAAGAGCATATTGACGGTGATGTGCTTGTGCTTTGCGGCGACGCTCCGCTTATGGACAGTAAGACGATCAGCAACGCTTACGCCTGCCACAAGCAGTCAGGCAACGGCGTTACCGTAATTTCCGCAAGAGTAGCAGAGCCTTTCGGATACGGAAGAATTGAGCGTGATGAAAACGGCTCGCTCAAAGCAATCATTGAAGAAAAAGAAGCTGACGAAAATCAGAAGAAGATTGACGAAGTAAACTCAGGCGCATACTGGTTTAATTCAGAACTTCTGCTGAAAGCTCTTAAAACTTTATCAGAAAATCATACCGATTCAAAGAAAGAATATTACCTGACAGATACAGTTGAAATCATTCGTTCGTCAGGTGCCGGAGCAGGCGCTTTTACGGCAGAAAATCCCGACGTTGTAAGAGGAGCAAACGACCGCTTTCAGCTATATGAACTGAATGAAATCGCAAGGAAAAATATACTTTTCAGTTTAATGAAAAGCGGCGTTTCAATTCCGTGCGTTGACGGGGTGATTATCAGCCCTGACGCCCAAATCAGCGCCGACACCGAAATACTGCCCGGCACGATAATAAAAGGTAAAACACAAATCGGCAGCGGATGCGTAATCGGCCCCAACAGCCTGATTGATTCATCCGTTGTTGAAAACGGCGTTGAACTCAACAACGTTCAGCTTTATTCTTCAGTTGTTAAATCCGGTTCTCACATCGGCCCGTTTGTAAGAATCAGACCTGACTGCGTTGTAGGCGAAAACGTAAGGATCGGCAACTTCGTCGAGCTCAAAAATGCAAGAGTCGGCGACAAAACGTCAATATCCCACCTGTCGTACGTCGGCGACGCTGAATTCGGTAAGAATATCAACGTCGGCTGCGGCTGTGCAACCGTCAACTTCAACGGCAGGGACAAAAATAAAACCATCGTTGGCGACAACGCCTTCATCGGATGCAGCACTTACCTTGTAGCTCCCGTTGAAATCGGCGAAAACGCCTACACGGCAGCAGGCTCAGTCATTACGGAAGACGTGCCTGATAACGCACTTGCAATCGCACGCTCAAGGCAGGTAATCAAAGACGAATGGGTTTCAAAGGTAAGACCATACAGATGGCAGAAAAAGGAGGATAAAAATGATTAAAACAAGCATCAGAATTTTAAGCCTTATTATCTCGGCAGTTATGATTTTTTCAATGTTCGGCTGTTCATTCAAAAAAGGTACGGCGGAAGTTTCTGACAAAGACGGCGGAAAAATAGACGTCGAAGCTCAGACAAACGCAGACGGCGACCTTGTTATCGTAAACGAAGTAACTGATAAAGACGGCAACAAAACCGAAGTAACCGAGATAGTTGACAGCACGGGTGTT
>CADAMY010000274.1 GCA_902789095.1 Oscillospiraceae bacterium
GCAAGCTGGTTTACCGGTGTCGGAGTTCCGTAATAATCAATCGTTATTTTATCAAGCACTGCCGGGTTTGCTCTGCCTGCACGGATCGCGCCGTAATCTCTTTTGAGTACGGATAATGTTTTTTCCATTTTTTCTTTAGCGTAATCAAAAACTTCTTTCATAAGTAAAACTCCTTATCAATTATTCTTTTACTACAGTGCCTATATTTTCACCCTTGACCGCCCTGATTATGTTTTCCGGATCTTCAAGGTTGAATACAAGAATTTCTATGCCGTTATCTCTGCAAAGCGAAGCCGCAGTACTGTCCATAACTTTAAGACCTTTTGCAAGGACCTCGGAATGAGTAAGAACGTCATATTTAACAGCATCGTCGTATTTGTTGGGGTCTTTGTCGTATACGCCGTCAACGTTGGTGGCTTTGAAAATGATATCAGCCTCGATCTCGGCAGCTCTGAGAGCCGCAGTAGTATCGGTTGAAAAGAACGGGCATCCCGTGCCGCAGCCGAAGATCACTACTTCGCCTTCTTCAAGGTGCTTAACGGCGTCACGGGCTGCAAACTGCTCCGCTATCGGCTGCATTGCTACGGCGGACATAACTCTTGCCCTTACGCCGAGCTGCTCGAGAGCCTCGCATAAAGCAAGTGAATTCATAACCGTGGCGAGCATACCCATATTGTCGGCTCTTGTGCGGTTCATTTTGCCGCTGCTTCTGCCTCTCCAGAAATTGCCGCCGCCTACAACGAGACCGACCTGAACGCCCATTTCGGAAACCTTTTTGATATATGAGCATACGTCCGTCACCATATCAAAATCAATACCGTGACCGTTTGCTCCGGCAAGAACTTCACCGCTGAGTTTAAGCAAAATTCTTTTATACAAAGATATTACCTCCTTAATTCTCCCATTATAAATATACAAAGATATTTTAACCTAAAACGCTCTTTATGTAAAGAGAAAAACTGATAAAATTTACATATTTTTAATATACTTTTTTATTACGCAAAAAACATTCGGCGATGAACAAAAAAATTAACCTTTTTTTTGATTAAGGTATAGACAAGCAGACCAAAATTTTATATAATTAAGTGATGAATTATATTAGAGGAGGTTTGCTTTAAATGTATCCGAAAGTAAGTGTGATCATCCGCGCAAGCGAAAAATGCACATATCTTTCCCAAGCGATAGAGTCTGTGACCGGGCAGACTTATCCAAACATTGAAATCATCATAGCAGATGAATACGCACACCTCGCAGGCAGAGCGGAATCGCCTGAAGCGATTATTGAAAAATACAGCCGTCTCTGCGATATCAAATATCTCAGCGGCGCCTCATCACTCAATGCCGCCATTGAAAAAAGCACAGGAGAATACACAGCTTTTCTTGAAGAGAGCGGAGAATATTTTAATCAGTATCTTGAATGTCACCTTAAATTTATGATGATGCACAAGCTGTCGTTCTCTTATTCGGATACGTCAAAATTTATAAAAGGCGGAAAAAGCTTTCACACAAAGATTTCCGACAATATCACCGACTGGTCAGCGGACACTATGTTCAGAAATCATATCGCCATCGGCATTTCTCCACTGTCCTCGTTTATGTTCAGACGGGATTTTCTGATTGAAATCGGCGGATTCAGAAATGCGGGCAGCGGCAGGAATTATATGCTCGTGTATGATGCAATAGAATATAACCGTACTCATCCCGAAGCAAGACTCGGCTATTTCCCCTGCTCATATATCAGCTTCAATCCCGACGTCAATGAAAAGCCGGACTCGGCTCAGCGGATAAAAAATGAAAATGAGCTTTACGCTGTCAAACTCGCAGGTGCGGAAAAGCTTGATAATGAAGACAAAAAATATATAGATTTCAGGCATTACGCCGTTCTTGCACGAATTGCTTCACAGGATAAAAACACGAAAGAAACAATTAAGAATTTATTCAAAGCTTTTATGATTTCACCCGATTTTACTTTAACTCAATTCAAGAAGGTAAGACCGGATTAAAAGATTTTTAAAGGAGGCAGCTATGGTATCTGTTAAAAACGGAATTCTCAGAATCGATTCAGGCTCTTTTGAAAG
>CADAMY010000275.1 GCA_902789095.1 Oscillospiraceae bacterium
CATATGGCCGTATCTCGTTTTTATTCCGCCGCCGTGGTCAATCAGCACGCTGTAGCCGTAGCCTGTATTGCCTGCGGTGGTTTTTTCAACAACGCCGGATGCCGAAGCTATAATCGGAGTGCCGAGCACGCCTGCGCCGCTGATGTCAACACCTCGGTGGAAATTAGTCGCTCCGAAAAGGTTGCGGTAGCCGAATCCTGACGTGACGGTGTGAGCGTTGACAGCAGGCCAGATAAACGTGCCTTCACCAACGCCGTAGAAAGTGAAATATTCCATAGGAACAGGCTTAGTTCCTACAAAGATCTGTTCATCTACCGCAGGCTTCGTAATTATACGGTTGATAACCTTTTCGGAAATAACTTCATCGTTTACGTAAGTGATAAGATTGGTGATTATTTCTTCACCCTTCTGACCCTTTGCACCTGCCTGCTTTACTCCTTTATAAAGAGCGTCTGTTTCAATCTGAACTGTTTTATAATCAATTTCCTGAGTGACGGTTTCGGTTTTTGAAACGGTTACGTTTATAAACGGAATGCTTTTTATAACGTTGATTTTTGTTCCGCTTTTTATGCCTTCTTCTGAATCAAGATTCGGATTCAGCGCATATAACTGCTCCGCCGTAATACCGAATTTATTGCAGATTGATTCAGCAGACTCGCCGTTTTCAGCGGTGTAAGAGCTGCTCTCGCTTTTTGTCTCTTTGGTTATGTAGTCTTTCAGGGCTGTCGAATCAAGCACGGTGTCTTCATTATAAAGGCCCTGAACGTAGGATATTTCTTCTACAAGACCTACTATAACGTCGGAATTTTTTTCGTCAATATCATTTTTTTTGCAGTAGTCGGTTTTGATTGATTTAAAAACGCCCGAAGCGTCGCTTTCATTTTTTACGCTTCCGATAAATTTGCCGTCAACATAAACTCCGCAGGCTGTGGTCAGTCCGCTGTCCGAATTTTCAATAATTCTGTCGCAGATTTCAGAAGAATCCGAAAGCTCGTTGAGATTGACGACGGCGATTTTATACTCAGGAAGAGATACGATTTTATCCGTCTCTTTGTTGTCAAGCGTGAGCCTTTCTTCAAGAATATCCTTAGCGTCGTTAAAAACCTTTTCGCTTTCGATATATCCGATGTTTACGTCGTTATAAGTAACGCTCAGCGCAAGATTGAGTCTGCCGTAATATCTGACAACAAAAAGCATTACAATGAGCGCCAGTACGGGCAGAGCGTAGTTGAGCGAATGAAGAAGAAATGTTTTGTGCCGCTTAAATGCAAGCGAAACAAACTTTATAAGCATTGAAAAAGGATTGAGCTTTCTGCCGCCGGTCTTTCTGCCGCGCAGTAATTTTTTTGCGCTTTTGTAATCTTCGTTAAAATCCGACGCTTGCTGACGAAAAGATTTGCCGACCTGACCGGAAATTTTTTCAGATTCTGATTTTGCTTCTTTAATAAAGTTTATCAAAAAAACGAAAGGCATGGCGATGACTTTGAACAGCTTTGTAAAAAGCAGTCCCGAATAGTAAATGAATCCGCCACCTAAATTACAGAGCTGAGTATATATAAAATTCTGACGTTTTTTCTGCGGAGCAGGTGTTATTTCTTCAGATATTTCTTCATCATATTTTACGTCGTCAATATCGTCAAAAAAATCTCCGTTATTATTCTGCAAATGGGTCACCTGCCTTTGTGCTAATTCATTATGATATTTTTTTCAAAAAGTTTGTCAACCGCCTTTTTCAGACATTGGTTTTCAGGCTTAGATAAATTGTAGTCGTCAGCCAGTATCTGCTGAGAAAATCGCTCTGCTTCTTTTAAAATGAAAGTATCTGTCAGCATGGCGATTTTAAGATCAGGAAGACCGTGCTGCTGACTGCCGAAAAAGTTTCCGGGCCCTCGAAGCCGCAGATCTTCATCGGCAATTCTGAATCCGTCGTTTGTCTGCGTGAGTATTTTCATTCTGCTGTGCGCTGTTGAATTGCGGGCGTCTGTTATAAGTATACAGGTCGATTTATACTTTCCTCTGCCTATTCTGCCTCTGAGCTGATGAAGCTGGGATAGACCGAATCTTTCA
>CADAMY010000276.1 GCA_902789095.1 Oscillospiraceae bacterium
GGTGACGAATCAGGCAAAGTAAAAATCACAAGCAAGGAGCAGTCGGATTATTATATTGCCCGTCTTGACGGCGCAAAATATACCGTAACTTCACTTAAAAAGGGCACGAGAAAAAAGAATCCCGCTCCGCCTTTTATAACGTCCACTTTGCAGCAGGAAGCTTCCAGAAAGCTTGGTTTCCAATCCCAGCGCACTATGAAGACGGCTCAGGAATTGTATGAAGGCGTTGACGTTGCAGGAATCGGCACAACCGGTCTTATCACTTATATGAGAACTGACTCTCTGAGAATCTCGGAAGAGGCAAGAGCCGCTGCTAATGAGTATATCAGAGACACCTACGGCGACAAATATCTGCCCGAAAAGCCGAGATATTTCAAGTCAAGGAGCAACGCTCAGGACGGTCACGAGGCTATAAGACCTGCTGTTCCTTCGCTCACTCCGGACAGAGTAAAATCAAGCCTTACTTCCGACCAGTATAAGCTTTATTCGCTTATCTGGAAACGATTTATCGCAAGCCTTATGGCTTCCTGCGTTCAGAATACCGTTAAAGCGGAGATAACCGGAGCAAACGATAAAGACGCAGCCGAGGGAAAATACTGCGTATTTGCCGCAGCAGGTTACAGCGTTAAGTTTGACGGCTTCACAACTCTTTATGAAGAAAGCACGGATGACGATGAAGACGAGAGCAAAAAGCAGCTTCCCGAACTCAGCGAAGGCGATATCGTGAAGCTCAAGGAGCTTGCAGGCAATCAGCATTTTACTCAGCCGCCTGCAAGATATACCGAAGCTTCTCTAATCAAAGCTATGGAAGAAAACGGAATAGGCAGACCGAGCACATATGCAACTATCATCACAACTATCACAAAACGAGGATATGTAAAACGTCAGGCGAAGCTCCTTGTGCCGACTGAACTCGGCGAAGCCACAACGGGACTTCTTAAAGAAAAATTCCCCAAAATCGTTAATGCAAAATTCACCGCTTCTATGGAAAATCAGCTTGACGAAGTCGGCGAAGGCAAATCCGACTACGTTGCAATGCTCCATACTTTTTATGATGAATTTGATAAAACCCTTCAGAAAGCAAAGGACGATATGAAAGACGTCAAGATTCAGCTTGAAGAGGATATTACGGATATTCCTTGTGAAAAATGCGGAAGACTCATGGTTATCAAAACGGGCAGATTCGGCAGATTCCTTGCCTGCCCCGGATACCCTGAATGTAAAAACGCAAAGCCGCTTATTACAAAAACAAATGCAAAATGCCCCAGATGCGGCAAGGACGTTATTGAAAAGAAATCAAAGAAGGGCTTTACCTTCTACGGATGCGACGGCTGGCCCGAATGTAATTTCATGACGTGGGACAAACCGACGGACGAAACCTGCCCGAAATGCGGCAAATCACTTTTCCGCAAAAAAGGCAATATTCTTGCCTGCCTTGATGAAAACTGCGGGTTTGAAAAAAAGATTGAAAGAAAGAAGAAAAAAGATGACTGATGTTCTCATAGTCGGCGCAGGTCTTGCCGGCGTTGAGGCGGCGTGGGCGCTTGCCAACAGAGGTATTGCCGTCACCGTTGCGGAAATGAAACCGAATAAAAAATCACCGGCTCATCATACCGATATGTTTGCCGAGCTTGTATGCTCAAACTCTTTTAAGGCTGAAAGGCTCGGCTCAGCCGCAGGACTGCTGAAAGCTGAAATGGAGCTTCTCGGCTCGCTTTGCGTTGAATGTGCAAAAAAGACTAAAGTTCCCGCCGGCGGTGCGCTTGCCGTTGACAGAGACAAATTCTCTCAGATGGTTACGGAAAAAATAAACGCTCATCCTCTTATTGAAGTAGTGTCTCAGGAAATCACGGAAATACCCGACGGCAACGTTATAATTGCCGCAGGCCCGCTTGCAAGCGAACCTCTTGCAGAAAAAATAAAGGAGCTGTGCGGCGGCAATCTCAGCTTTTTTGATGCCGCAGCGCCGATAGTTTCGGCTGAGAGCATTGATATGAACTGCGCTTTTACCCAGTCAAGATACGACAGAGGCGGCGATGACGATTATATCAACTGCCCGATGAA
>CADAMY010000277.1 GCA_902789095.1 Oscillospiraceae bacterium
AATATATGTTAAAGGCGGTATGACTGTTGAACAGCAAGGACGATAATAACTTTTTCAGTACCGAAGATGAGTATAACAGCAGAGTTTCCGAACAAAATAATTCCGGGAGCGAAGAATATAACGATTACAGCAAATACCTTATAGACGATGATGACGGCGAAGAATTTATCACTCTGCCTGAGAATAATGATTATGAGCAGGACGTTCCCGATCAAGAAGAGAAGGCGAAAAAAATAGATAAGAAAAAAAGAAACAAAATTATTAAAATCGTGCTTATCTCAATTATCGCAGTTATTATTATCGGTACAGCTTCTGTTATCGGTTATCTTTACTATGTTACCAGAGGTGCAGATTACGGCGACGAGGGCGTTGATTATAACGGCGATCAGGATATAGTTGAGGAAGAGAATCTTGACTTTGCCGCAATGGGTGACGTAACCGATGCAAATTCTCTTAATAGCTATCTTTATAACTGGGCCAATAACAACGGCGAGAAAATGCACAGCAAAAACGTTATAAACGTTCTTCTCTGCGGCGTTGACGACAGCGACGGAGCAAAATACGGACGTTCAGATTCAATTATTCTCGTTTCAGTAAATAAAAAGACAAAATCAATAACGCTGACATCATTCTTCCGTGACAGTTATACTTATATGGAAGTTCCTCAGGCTGACGGCACTAAAAAAGGCAGATACGAAAAGATTAACGCTTCCTTTGTATTCGGCGGACCTGCGGCTTTGATAGAAACCATTGAAAAGAACTTTAAAATTGAAATTGACGAATATATTTCAGTTGACTTTGATTCCTTTGAAAATCTTATTGACGCTCTTGGCGGAGTTACTATTGACGTTGAAGAGCACGAGGCTAAATTTATCCGCAGAACTTCTCATTGGACGGATTTCCCCTACGGCAAAAATGTTACTATTGACGGCGGCGAAGCGCTTGTATACAGCCGTATCAGGCATCTGGACAGCGACATCAACAGAACTGAGCGTCAGAGAAAAGTTATAAAAAGTCTTATTGACAGCGCAAAATCAGCTTCATATATGCAGCTTGTCAACGCATACAGAAACTGCGCAAAATATATCAGAACGGGATATTCACAGACCGAAGTCCTCTCGCTTATTACTGCGGCAGCGTCGCAGAATTGGATGGATTTTGAAATGAATGAAATCACGCTTCCGAGTGAGCAGGGCGTTGAAATGGTATCAACTTATATTAACACCACTTCTTCACCCGGTGCTAAACAGTGGGTATGGATAGTTGACTATCCGATATGCGCCAAAAAGCTCCAGCTTGCTATTTACGGCGAAACAAATATTGTTCTTAAAGATAACAGAGTATCAGCTCTTGATTTTACAAATGCTAAGAAAATTACTTCAACTCAGGACAGCGCAGGAACAGGCAGAACGACCGCAAGATCAAGTCAGTACGGCGGAGGATACAACACGACGAAAAGATCGTCCTATTCAACATCTGTCAGATATTCATCTTCTCACGTTTCCTCTTCTGTTCCTTCAAGTTCTGTGAATTCCGTTACTCAGCCAAGCAGCCATTCTTCGCAGGCATCATCAAATCCTGTTGAAAATCCGAATCCTCCGGCAGATGACAACGAAAACAACGGCAATGATTAAAAATAATAAATAAAAGGAGATACTTATGGACATAATGGATTTAGCATCAAAAGGAATTGGTGCTATCACCAAAAATTTTGGCAAAAAAATCGGCAAACAGAAAACTGCTCCGGTAATAGAAAAAGCAAAGCCCGTGATTATAAAAGGAGATAAGTACAACGTTGGCTTTTCTCGTGAAGAGATTATGCCTGACCTCACAAAAGGCAAAACATACTGGATCGCAGGTCACGGCTCGGGACACAAGATGGAGGACGTAAAAACTCCGGTATATGCCAGCGCAGTTTGGATAGACTGCGGAAGCGGCGAAGGTATAGTCTGGATAGGTGCGGATATAATCGGATTTACCGGTCATGAGGTAAGAATAGTCAGAGGAATGCTTGCTGATTTTTGCAAAGAGACAGGCTGTAAATGCATCAATATA
>CADAMY010000278.1 GCA_902789095.1 Oscillospiraceae bacterium
ATGCTTTTTAAAACACGCGGTTATTTTATGCCGATAGGTACGAGCTTCTTTTTCATACCAGGTTATACCGCCGTTTTAGCTGTTCACGGACTTGCGTCCCTTATTGTTATGCTGCTGTGGACAAACCGATTTAAAAAGCTAATCTACATTTCTGCGGCTGTAATGGCCGCAGGATTCGTTCCGTTTATTTTTCTGCCGTACGGAATGCCCAGGCTGATTTTTGCTATGATTGCGTATGCAGGACTCGGCGGATGCGTTACTGCGGCTCGATGCGGGTACGCTTGTGCTCTTAACAACGCCGAGCGGCTTTTTGGTATGCTTATAATGTATTTTTATTGTGCGGTTATGTTTTTTGTTGATTCAAGAGATGTCACCCCATTTTGGATAAAAGCCGTCGTTATTCTGGTTTTGCTTGCCGCTTTCTGTTTCTGCCTTTTAAGATTCAGAGAGGATGACTTTGAAGTTAAAGAAACCTCGTCTGCTCAGGACGAAAAAGGGCTGTACTGTGCGCTCGCCTTTTTTATATCATACTTTGTGATTGACTCATTCAACTGGGGCCTCGTAGATGCATCTTTCAAAAATGAATTTACTTTTCTCTGCATAGGAATGACGCTCTCCGGCATATTCTTTGCCGCAGCTTTTATTAAGCTTAAGATAAGTCTTATGCACTTGTGGAACGTATTTCTGTGCTTAAATGCAATAATGACGGTTTTTGCAATTCTGAATCAGCATCCCGGTTTTTTCAGAGCACAGTACTTTTTCAGCGGACTTTCTCTTTTCGGATGGCCTCTTTCAATATATCTGCTCGGATGCGCTCAACGGCAGTTTGCAAGTTACAGACTGCTAAAAAAATGTACGTTGATTTTTGTTATCGTTTCTCCTGTGTTTAATTTTTCGGCTGACTTTATTGAAGAATACATACCTGAATATATGCCTGTTTCAGCGCTGATCGTAGTGCTTATTGTACTGCTTATCACGCTGATTGCTTCGCATTACACTTATGTGCATCTCTTCTCAGCCCCGTGGATACGAAACGTGAAACAGTCGGATATGAACAGCCGGGAGATTGCCGACAATATTTTTAACGGGTATGATCTTACACCGAGACAGCGTGAAGTTGCACAGCTTCTTCTTCAGGCAAAAACAAGAAGACAGATTGCAGGCGAACTGGGTTTAAGCGAATCCACGGTAAAAACTCACACCTCGGATTTATATAAAAAGCTGAACATCAACAGCCGTGCGGAACTTTTCAGATTGTTCGGTGTAAAATAAAAATTTATTCCTAATCCGGCGATTTTTTTATAAAATAACAGATTTTTCGTTTCTCCCCCAAATGTCCGAGTAGTATTTTTACTGACTGTATATTAAAATACAGCTGATATAAAGGCAAAAAAGGAGGTTATTTTATGAAAAAATTTATTGCCGTTATATTATCTTTATCAATGGCAGTATGTCTTGCCGCCTGTTCAAAATCGGGCAGCAGCACAGACAAAACATCCGACAGAAGCGCTGACACTTCATCAACAAACGACAACGTTACCGAAGCCGGAACCTCCGGTGAAAACAAAGAGCCCGCTCAAGCCGTTCTTACAGGTAAACTTAATCTTATTGAACTTGACGACAGAGATCCGTCCGTTCTGCGAGGCGTGCGGATCATCGGGAACCGCGTAGGCACACAAGACGACATCAACGGCAAAGAATCTTCACTTACCGATGTTCGCTGCATTTTTGAACTGAATGAGTGAATCGAATTCTACCCGGATACCGATAAGGAATTCGCTCTTCGCGTCTGGATCCTGAAGCACCGCGACGATCAGGAATACTATAACACCTGCAAATTCTCCGACCTGATGCCGAACTTTGCCAGCTACTGTGATCTGCATTATCCCGTGGATGCGGAAAAACCGGACGAGTCGTACTGGGGCAGCTTTTATCTGCATCCCGAAGAATGCGAACCCGGCTATTACGATTTTGTTTTCACTTACGAAGGAAAGGCGATCGCCACCCTGCTGACCCGCTTCTATAAAGAGGGCGAGCTCTCCGCCAAATCCGTGGAAGCGCTGATGAAAGGATAAAAATTCATCATTCAAAATAGAAAAAGTAAAAGGCTTCCTTTTTGCAAGGGAGCCTCTTTTGATTATCGTTACGGAAGGCGGTCTGCCTGTCCGTATTTTTTTATTTTGATGAAAGATAACTTATTGCCGCCTGAAGCGCTGAGTCTGTTTTGCTGTCTTCGTCGGGCGGAACTTCAATATTAGGCTTTACTCCAATGTTTTCAAAAGTCTGAGTGATATAAGGCCTTACCTTCGCAACGCTCAGAACAACTCCGCTGCCGTTGCTGAGCATGAATCCCTTCTGCACATTTGCATTGCCCGCTGTGGTTTCGCCTATGATGATACCCATATCAAAATCCCTGATATCGCAGGCAAAAAGCTCGCCGCAGCACGACGTGCCTTTATTTGCCAGAACTACGATATTGTAATCCGAAAGACTCGAAGCGTTTGAAGCGTAATAAGTCGACTTGCCGTTTTTATCAGTTTCCGTGGCAAGAGCGCCGCTGCCCTCGCTTGCAAGAGGAACGATATGTTTGAGCGTTTCACAGGTATATTCAATCGTACCCGTACTTGTATTTCTTACATCAAAAACAATCGACTTCACATCGTCTGAAAACTCAGAAACAATATCCTTTAGCTGCTGTGCCGTGTTGGAATAAAAACCATCTATTTTAATATACACCGTATCGTCGCTTATGTTTTTTGATGAAACAGACCTGGCGGAATAACCCATCATAACAGAAACGGTTTTTGTGTTTTCGCCGCGGTTAAAAGTTATTTTTACGCTCGTGAGCTTATTGCCGTTAAGCGAAGAAAGAAGCTCAGAGTAATTATCTTTATTAACCGCTTCACCGTCAATAACGCTTATCAGATCGCCCGATTTCATACCTGCCGAGTCCGCAGGCGAGCCGCTGATAACATTTGAAACGAGGATATATCCCGACTCGGCATCAAACGATGCGCTGATTCCTATTCCGTTGATTTCGCCGTTCATAGAAGCTGTATATGCAGAATAGGCGGCAGGATCAAGGTAATAGCTTGATCCGTCATTCAGCGATTTGACGTATCCTGCAAGCATATCGCTGTTCCTTACGCTTTCGTCAACGCTGCCGTAGTAGTTGCTCCTGACAATGCCGTCAAGCTCGTCTATGAGCGCATAAGACGCAAGTCTGTCCTGAAGGTTTGAAATGAGTCTGTTATAAATCCGCTGGGATACGGACATTGTAACTGCAAAAGTTGCCGTTACAAAAGCAATAACTATTGCAACGGCAACGCCCATTGAAATCTTT
>CADAMY010000279.1 GCA_902789095.1 Oscillospiraceae bacterium
TTTTGAAAAACCGTTCAAGAACATTGTAATCGAGAACTTTCTCTTCCGCTTCGCTGAGCTTGTTTTCCTCTACCATCTGCAAAGCCTGAGATTTTACCGAACCGGCGTCCTCTGCAAAATCGCAGAACTCCATAAACTTATGTACCGCTGTGCCTCTTGACGCTCCGGAGAGAGTTCCTTGGCGGACAAAATCCGGTTCGTTTGAAGCAAAATGCGCCAGTACGTCACCGTGATTTTCAAGCATCGAAGGCGAAACCTTGGCTGTGAGCGACGACAAATCGGAATAAGGATAGCGGTATTCAAGCCTTGATTTCAGTTCACTGAGCAAATCAGGATTGGGATCGGGCATCAGCTTCTTTTCTTTTCCTTCCGATTCAAAATTCATTACCGCTTCTCCTATCGTAAATAAAACACCGGATTCACTCGGAACAATTTTACGGTCGGCTGTCTGTGACACACACGGTAAAACCGAAAAATCAAAGTGGCGCATGCAGGCAAGCATCAGCCAGTCTGCCATTTTAGAACAGCTCAGAAGTCTTACAGGATGAATAGACGTATTTCTTTCAGGAGAAAGGAGAATTTTTGAAATAGTCTTTTCAGGATTATCGTCTCTTATCACACATACAAGCTTTTCTTTAGCTCTTGTCAGAGCAACGTATAGCACTCGCATCTCTTCGCTTCTCTCAGAAATTTCATGAGCTGTTTTAACCGCCCTGAAAGCAAGGGTTTCAAAGCTGTTGTAGCCCTGCCGGCGTTTAAATGCCACACCGTATTTCGGGTCAAAAGCAACAGCGGTATTATCCGTATTGAATTTTGAAGAGCAGTCTGCGAGTATGCAGACAGGGAATTCAAGACCTTTGCTTTTATGGATAGTCATGATTTTTACTGTATCTGCGCTTTCAGAAATGCTGTTTGCAATCTCAAAATCTCCGTTCTGACGGCGTACTTTATCTATAAACCGCAGGAATCCCGAAAGCCCCGTATGACCTGACTGCTCATATTTTTCGGCATATTCAAGAAGCATTGCAAGGTTCGCTTTCCTTGCGTCGCCGCCTGTCATTGCGCTTACAATACAGTCGTAACCTGTGCTCAGCAGCATTTCTCTGACAAATTCCCCTGCCCCGAGAGTTACGCTGAGCGCACGCAGGCGTTTAACGGTATTGAGAAAGTCGACGCATTTCTTTTTGCCGTTATGCGCCGCATTCTTAACGCAGGCATAGAACGACTTTTCTTCGGGACTCTCACACCTGAGGACGGCAAGCTCATCGGGAGTAAAACCGAAAATCGGTGAAATCAGCACGGACGCCAGCGGAATATCCCGAACGGGATTATCAACGACCTCCATAAGAGAAATTGCCGTTTTTATTTCTGCCGCATCAAAGAATCCCGTTTTTGAAGCAACGTAACACGGAATCGAATTTTTGTTAAGCACGTCGGCATATATATCAGCCCTGTTGTTAGCGTTTCGCAGCAGAATACAGAAATCCCGGTACGATGCAGGACGCTGTATATCGCCGTCAGTCACCGTCAGCCCTTCTTCTATTTGTTTTCTTATATAATCCGCTATATACTGCGCTTCGCCTTCTTTATCTATGGATAAGCCGTCCTCCATACAAACAAAATGCACCTCTGCCCCGGGCTGATCGGTTTCCGGATATTTTGCTTTGGGCTTGAGCGTTTCAGCTTCATCATATTTAAGACCGCCGAGATCTTCGCTCATAAGCTGAGAAAATACAAAGTTTACAAAATCCGTAACGCCTTTACGGCTTCTGAAATTATAATCGAGGTTTATTTTTGCAGGATAATTATTTCCATCAAAATAATCAAGCGCTTTTCTGCGATTCAAGAAAATTTCCGGATTTGCCTGACGGAAATTATATATGCTCTGCTTAACGTCGCCAACCATAAACAGATTGGATTCGTTCTTTGATATAGCTTTAAAAAGCATATTCTGTGTTTCGTTGATATCCTGAAATTCGTCTACGAGAATCTCGCTGTATCTTAAACACAAGTTTTCCG
>CADAMY010000280.1 GCA_902789095.1 Oscillospiraceae bacterium
CTTGGCGGATCGGTAAAAACAACGTCGTATTTCCCTGCGTTTGATTTAAGATACTCCCCTGCATCAAGACAGAAAAATTCCATATTTTCTGCGCTGTTTATCACGGCATTTTCTTTTGCGTTTTCAACTGATACAGGATTCAGCTCAACGCCTGCTCCGCTTTTGGCAGTTTTTGACGCAATAATGCCGATAGTCCCCGTTCCGCAGTAGGCGTCAAGGAACGTTTTTTCACCGTTCAGAGAAGCAAAATCTATTGCTTTTTTATAAAGCTTTGCGGTCTGGGAAGAATTTATCTGATAAAAAGAATGAGCCGAAATTTTAAAACGGCATCCGAGCATTATATCCTCAATATATCCGCTGCCGAAAAGCACTTCTTCCCTTTCCCCTGTCATCAGCACGGCGTCGCCTTCGTAGTAACTTCTGACTATACCCGTGATTTCAGGATGCTTTTTTACAAGAGCGTTCACAAACGACTGCTCTTTTCTGAACTCCTCGTCAGTCGTGACTATCACAAGAAGAAGCTGACCCGTTGACTCAGAATAACGAATAAGAGCTGAGCGGATAAGTCCCGACTTTGTCTCTTTATTATAAAGCTTGAGTTTACAGCTTTTGATAAGCGAGGCGACGGTTGAAAAGATGCTGTCTGCAATTTCAGGCTGTAAAAAGCATTTTTCCGCAACACAAAAACCGCCGGCAGCAGATTGATAAATCCCCCAGCGGATATTTTTATTTCTGTCCTGAATAAATACAGCCGACGCCTTGTTGCGGTAGCGCAGGTAATTTTCGGCAGGCACAATACTTTCAGGCTTGCAAAGACCTAAAAAGAGCTTGTTTATCCTGCTTTGTTTTACTCTGAGCTGCTCGTCATATTCAAGGCTGTTGAGCTGACATCCCGAACACTTTTTTGAAATTTTACACAGACTGTCTATCGTTTTATCTTTCATCGTTTTTCAGTAAAATGATTGTACGTTACGGTTGTGGTCGTCGTTCCTTTTACCGGTCCGCCCTTGACGTAGGCAAGAGACAGATTTTCAGCCAAAAAATCTGTATTTAAAGAAATTACGAGAGAATCAAAATTTCTCGTAGCGTAGTCAATTACGGCGCTTAATGAAACCTTGCTGATTTTTACGCTTGTATCGGAAGCCGAGGCTTCATATTCCTTGATTTTTTCGTTGAACATAGTGTTGGTTACATAGTCGTTTGTAACAAGCTTGGCTGTGGAAACGCCGTCGTCCGAAAGAAGCTTCAGAGTAATATTTACGGTGACCTTGCCGCCATCTGCAGATGCGGAAGCAGACTGCACGTCTTCATCCTTTATAGCTTTAAGAGGAAACGCTTCTGTGAGATCGTCCCCGACAAAATAAGACGTATCAAGGCTTCCGGCGCCCATCATATCGGCGCAGGCATTTTTAAGCGTTGAAGCAAAAGTTTCGTTTGCTCCTTCAATTTCGCCGAGACTGCCGGCAGAAAAAGAGTTCAGAACAGTCGTAACGTTTTTATTGAAATCATAGTCAAAATTGTGAAACTTCGTAAGCGAGCCGTTGAGATAATCAATTATATTTTTCTGCCCTTCCGGCGCCGTTGCCTGCTGAGCGGATACGTCTGTCTGCGTTGAAGATGAAGAAAGAGTTGACAGCGTAACGGAACGGTTGGTAATGAGCTTTGAGTTGTCTTTTTTTCGTCCCGAACAGGCGCAGAGCCCGGCAATAATAACGACCGTCATCATCAGCGAAAGAATCTTAATAGTTCTGTTTTTCATAACTTCTCCTCAAAGACTGAAGTCCTCTTTAGACAATTCCGTTATATCAGGCATTCTTGACGGAACTCTGTTGAGCGGATTGTACTTGTATTTTTTGCATAAAGCCGTGATGCTTCTGATTCCGGATTTTTCGCACAGAATAAAACCTTCTTTGGAAAAAGGTCTGCTGTAAATACAGTTTCTGCACTCAGGTGAAACGTCACTGCCGTCTACGAGCTTTTTTTTCATATAAATCATTCCCCGAATATTTT
>CADAMY010000281.1 GCA_902789095.1 Oscillospiraceae bacterium
GTGAACGACATTGTATTCGGCTGCCTTCAAGCGGTTTGTAAGCCTGCTCACACTACACGGACAATCGCTCACATCCGTTTCCCACAATATTTTAAGTCCCTTTGCCGCAATATCTATCACAAGCTCCGGAGTTTTCATATAATCTATATCGCAAAGCATTTTACCCTCGGCTTTGGTCATCAACGTATAGGCGAGCCCGTTTTGGATTTCATACACCGGTATGGAAGGAATCAGCAGATGACCGTTAAGCCATTTTATCATTTGATATTCATTATCTGTTTCCGGGCTTTGGGGCTGAATCTTCAATACATAATTGTCATATATCCTAACCTCGGAACCGGATTCCCCGATTTTATCTACCGTATATTTTTCTGTACCTACAGCTGTGTGGATCGTTTCGGGCAAAACAAAAGCTTTCATTTTTTGATTCTCCGATCCGTGAATATTTTTAGTTTTTCTCGTAAAATACGATCGTCATTCTGTCATTGATTTGCTCGGTTTTGCCTGTTTGGTGATAACCGAGCTTATCATATAGATAGCAGTTGCCTCTTTCCTGTAAGATAGTGTCGAGCTTCCAAAGGTGCTCTCCGTGAATCCTCTCCGCTTCCTTTATCGCTTGCTGCGCATATCCCTTATTTCTGTATTCGGGCATAATGAAAATCGGAGATATTCTTTTCCGTGTAATCCCGTCTTTACAGTCTACAATACGGATAACGCCGACATTTATATTATCTGCCGTTATGAAGTAATATGTCGTTTCGGGTTGGTTGAAGCGGAACAGTATATCCTCATATTTTTCTGTTGCCGGGCTTGTTTCCGTATCCTGATACTTGGCGTATAACTCCGCAAATGCTTCTTTTTGCATTTGCAGGATAATGCCTATATCTTCATGTTTTGCGTTAATGAGTTTTATGACCATGCTTGTTCCTCACAACCATTGTATGAACGCTGTTTTATCCGTACGGTTCTGCCACGGAATAGGTACAGATGTCAATTTTCGGAAATCTATTGACTTNTCTATTGACTTTTTTAAAAAATTTGTTTATACTAATTTTAGGAGATATTTATCCTATTTCATTCAAGCTGTTGAAGGAGGCTATCCTATGAATGTCAATACGAAATCTCTTGTGTCTATCACGGAAGCCAATCAAAACTTTTCTAAAGTGGCACGGCTTGTTGATGAAAACGGCTGTGCTGTCATCTTAAAAAACAATGTTCCGCGCTATTTGATTGTTGAGTTCAGCAAAGCCGAAGAGGAGCAGCTCGCAACTAACGAAGATGTGATGGCAATCTCTAAACGGTTGATTGCCAAAAACAGAGAAGCTTATGAGGCTCTTGCCAAATGATGATTATCAGCAAGGAACAAATTATTGATCTCCATAAGCAGCTCATTGAAGAAACAGGCGGTTCACACGGACTACGTGACGTGGGATTGCTCGATTCCGCATACAACGCGCCGTTTCAGCGATTTGATAATCAAGAACTATTTCCAACAATTCAGCAGAAATCAGCACGGCTTGCTTTCGGATTGATAAACAATCACCCTTTTGTGGACGGTAACAAACGAATCGGAGCCCACGTCATGCTGATTTTGCTGGCGCTTAACGGCATAGAACTCAACTATACGCAAGAAGAATTGTACACGATTATCCTCGATACCGCATCAGGGACTGCCAAACTAAACGATTTAACAGAGTGGATATTAAATCATCAACTTTAATAAAAACCAAGACCGAATTTCTTGTCATCTGTTTCAGACAGGTTTTTCGGTCTATTTTTCTGCGAAGTTTGTTCTGCTTAATCAGGTATTTGTATCATAACAATTCGGTTTATTTGTCGACATGAGAAGGCTCCATACCATTTATATTTATACCTATTTGCGCCCTCACTTTATCGTAAAAAGACTTATACCGCTCAACGCTTGTTTTGATGGCAAGCTCCGATTCTGCGTATTCAATCAGTCCCGCGGCATCCACCCATTTGTATTCGGTCGTTTCGCCTTCCTGAAGGACAACAGAATTCTTATCACAATCTACCCTCGCAAGATAGGAATAGATAAGACTGGGACTTCGGTTGCTGAAGGTGATTTTTACAAGTTCAAGGCTATCGCACAAAATGCCTGTTTCTTCAAACAGCTCGCGTTTGGCGCACGCCTCGGGACCTTCGCCGAGCTGTGCGGAACCGCCCGCGCTCGCTTCCCAATAGCCGGGATATAAGTCCTTTCCAAGGTGTCGTTTTGTCAGAAGAAAAGAGCCGTCACGGTGCTGCACTAATATATCACTTACAAGGTGATACCGCCCTTCGGGGATATCCCTGTAATTTCCGTAACTACGCTCCCAGACCTCGCCTGTGCGTTTGCCGTTTTTATCGTATAAATCCCATAATTCCATATCCATTACTCCCGAAAAAACGAAGTGCCAAAAATATCCAATAAGTTATTAACGGCAATCACGCCGTCGGGAACCGTTTTGTCGCTGCGGTTTATCCATATGGCTTTGATACCGGCAGCGCCTGCTCCCTTGACGTCGCTGCTCAAGGAATCGCCGATGTGAACGACCTCATAAGGAGAAAACCCCGTTTTGCGCATTGCGTATGCAAACAGCTCGCTTCTCGGCTTATATGATCGTGCATCCTCGCTCGTAAAAACACCGTCAGGCATAAAGCTGTGAAATGCGATGGCTTTGTTGATATCCGAGGTGTCGATGTTGGAGACGATATAGACCGGAACGGGACAAGCCTCCAAGAACACTTTTGCTTCGGGAAAAGCAGGCGGCGCTGTCCAGTGTCGGAACATCATCTCGCTCAGCTCTGCCGCGTCAGCGGTCGAATGAAAATGCTCAATCGTTTCCGCCGTATTGGGTTCTTATGCAATACGCTGACTTTTTTGATGTATCCCTTGATTATATATTCGGAAGGACAGATAACCCACATGGTAAAAAATATAGTTATCAACCTGAGATGATTCAAAACAGTCCGCAAATGCGGGAATTTATTGAAATGTGTTTTGA
>CADAMY010000282.1 GCA_902789095.1 Oscillospiraceae bacterium
TCTGAAAGCCTGAGGTACGTTTATGAACGCACTGATCGAATCGCTTGTCAATTCTTTGCAGAATAAGATTTCGGGAGAAATGATAGCATTTATTATTTCTCTTTTCCCTGTCCTTGAGCTTCGCGGAGGGCTGATTGCCGCCACGATTCTCGGCATAGAATGGCATAGAGCGTTTATCTACTGTTTTATAGGGAATATGCTTCCCATCCCGTTTATTCTGCTTTTCATCAGAAAGATTTTTGAGCTTTTGCGCAAAACGAAATCTTTAGGCAGGCTCGTCAATAAAATGGAGCAGAAAGCGGATAAACACCGTGACAAAATCGAAAAATACCGCCTGTGGGGGCTGTTTCTGCTCGTTGCAATTCCGCTTCCCGGCACAGGAGCATGGACAGGCGCACTTGTAGCTGCGCTTATGGATATAAGAATCCGCCACGCCTTCCCCGTAATAGCCGCAGGTGTTCTTGTTGCAGGTATAATAGTTGCAACGATTTCTTACGGCGTAGCAGGCATAATAAGCTGAAAATAAATTGAACCGCATCGGTCAGATCGACTGATGCGGTGTTTCTTATTTTTTAAGAACAAGTTTGCTGAAAAATATTTTTATCTTGTCCTCATACCTGACGTTTATTACGCATCCCATCAGGAAAAGATTGATGCACGAATAAATCCAAAGCAGGAATATCGCCACGCTTGAAAGACTGCCGTAAAAAGAGCTGTAAATGTTTTTTCCGTTTGCGTACATAGCAAAAAGCATTGTGAAAATTATTATCGCCGAGCTTGAAAAGAAAGCGCCCGGAAGCTGAAACTTTACCTTGCGTTTTCCCGACGGCGCAAAAGTGCATATAAGCGCAAACACTACGGTCATTACGGCAAGTGCCATGTAATAATGAAGCTGGCTTGCCACAACGTTGAAATCCGCCTTGCCCCTTGCTCTGTCGGCAATTATTTCTTCAAGCGAGTGTCCTTTTGCGTACAGGATAAGCGACAGGCTCACAAGAATAATTATCGCCGCAGTATAAATAAGAGCAAAGCCTACCATAACGAAGTAATTTCTTGACTCGGTCTGATCATATATTTTATCAACAGCACGAATCATTGCAAGCATTGCCTTTGACGACGACCACAAAAGAAAAACTATCGACACCGAAAAAACGCCGACTCTGGACGAATACGCCTCGTTAATAATTGATTCTATGAGGGAATCAATGCTGTCGGGCGTGATGTTCGTGATTACAAACGTCAACTCATCTTTTGTGATTCCCGTAAACGGAAGCTGAGAGCACAGAAGCACAAGAATCGGAATGATAGACATAAACGCATAAAAAGCAATACTTGCCGCATTTACGGATACGTTCTTTCTGCCTGTTTCGCCGAAATACTCAAATATTTCGTGTATCAGTTTGTAGCTGTCAAGCTTATTGAATATTTTTACAAAAATCATTGATGTTCTCCTTTGCGGAACTTACCGTAATATAATAATACACCAAAAAGCTGAAAACTACAACCTTTTTATAAAAAACAAAGAACCCGGAGTTAACCGGGTTCCTCGTCAGAAGAAACTCAAAAGAGTTTACTGCAAAATTAAATATGTAAAAATATATACAATATTATAATAATGCTTATTCTGCTGCTTCGCCAGTTTCTGACTGCAAAATTAAATATGTAAAAATATATACAATATTATAATAATGCTTATTCTGCTGCTTCGCCAGTTTCTGCCGCAGCTTCCTCTTCTTTCATCTTTGCAAAGCATTCGCTGCAATATACAGGACGATCTTCACGCGGACGGAAAGGAACTTTTGCAGGACCGCCGCATGCTGCGCATGTAGCGTCAAACATCTCGCGTTCACCGCGTGCAGCCTGTTTGCGTGCGTCACGGCAAGCTTTGCAGCGCTGAGGCTCGTTTACAAAGCCTTTTTCTGCATAAAATTCCTGCTCTCCGGCTGTGAATACAAATTCGTTGCCGCACTCTTTGCAAATAAGAGTTTTGTCTTCGTACATAGTGGTTTACCTCGCTTGTTTATTATGGAGTCCCTCGCGGTATTGCACCGTTCGTCTGAAAATCACAGAGCCTCTAAAGGTGGGACTTATATGAATGCCGAGTTCAGCTTTTTTCTTGCTCTCGCAAGGGCATTTGACGCCGACTTTTCGGAAATATCGAGTTTTTGCGCAATCTGGGCAATGCTCTCATCAGCAATATGGAGAAGTATTGTATCCCTCTCAAGCTCTGTGAGCTGAGTGCTGATAAAAGTATAGATGCTTTCGATCCGCTCATTCATAGAAACTATTGCTTCAGGGTTGCTTTTATGCGGTTCAGCGGTAATTGAAACATCATCAAGCGGAACAGAATTATTGAGAACGCTTTGCTTTTTGCCGTTTCCTTTTCTCACAGCGGAAATGATGCTGTTGGAAATACACCTTTGAGCATAGGTCGCAAACCCTGCTTCCCGTGACGCATCAAACGAAAAGATGGAGTTTACCGCTCCTATCAGTCCTTCCTGAATCAGATCCTGATACGGTACACTGCTCTGAGAATACAGATGCGCAGTTGCCTCAACACATGGCATAAGCCCGCTGATGATTTCCGTTACAGCTTTATCGTCACCCGAACGGGCTCTTGATATAACATTTTCAATATCAGGAACCTTCAACATCAAAAAACCTCGCTAAAAATATAGGCACAGATTAATAATATCCCAAAAGAGAATTATTGTCAAC
Organism: Oscillospiraceae bacterium; assembly: GCA_902789095.1. GTDB lineage: Bacteria > Bacillota > Clostridia > Oscillospirales > Acutalibacteraceae > CAG-488. Next base: position 2,719 of record CADAMY010000282.1, read on the forward strand.
AGCTTTTTTAAAATTTTACCTAAACGACAAAATAGTATCTATCTTTTTGTGTATTTTACACTATAAGTTTTGTCAGTTTTTCTCAATTTTTTCAGAAATTTTACATAAATCCAGTTGCTGTTGAAATTTAAAGAAAAATATTATATAATTAAATATCTATCGAAAGCGCAGGTGATGAAATGACAGGATTTATATGCCTTGATAAACCCGGGGGGATTACCTCCTTCACTGCCGTAAACAGAGTCAGGCGCATTTTTTCGCAGAAAAAAGCCGGTCATACCGGTACTCTTGACCCTATGGCGACAGGTGTTTTACCCATTATGCTCGGCTGCGCAACAAGATTTGCAGATTTTATTCCTCCGTCAAACAAAAAATATGAGGCGGAAATCCTGCTCGGCATAACGACCGATTCATACGACGTCACCGGCAAAATCTTAAACGAAAAAGAGGTAAATGTCAGTGAAGCTGATTTCTGCCGCGCAGTTGAAAAATTCACGGGCGAACTCGACCAGACTCCGCCTATGTACTCTGCGGTTTCGCAGAACGGAGTAAGGCTTTATAAGCTTGCAATGCAAGGTATAGAGGTTGAACGTCCGTCAAGAAAGATCACTGTTTATTCGTCACAGGTGCTTGAAAGGAAGGATGAAAATCTTTATACCGTCAGCTTTGAATGCAGCGCAGGCACATACATTCGCTCTCTTATCAGCGATATAGGCGCCGAGCTCGGCTGCGGAGCGTGTATGAATACGCTCAGAAGAACAAGCTCAAACGGTTTTGATATTGCAGACGCTGTTACTCTTCAGGAGCTTGAAACAGCGGCGGAGCAAGGCAGGCTTGGCGATTACGTCAAAAAAGTTGACGACGTGCTGAGCTCTTATCCGAGCGTTGCCGTAACGCAGGCGCAGGCTGTTCGCTTTTCAAACGGCGGCGAGCTGTCGCTTGACAGAATCAGAAATTTCAGCGGCGAAGGGCTTACACGAGTCTACGCTCAGGGCGGCAGATTTTTAGGACTCGGCAACGCCGACAAAGAAAAAGGCGAGCTTTCAATAGCCCGCATCTATACAGATTAATTTATTTTTTCCCGTACACATAGGGCAGAAAGGCAAGGATTTTTAAAATGTGGTTCATTTTTGCATTGGTTTCAACCCTCGGATGGGGTTTTGCAGATTTATTTTATAAAAA
>CADAMY010000283.1 GCA_902789095.1 Oscillospiraceae bacterium
GAGGTAAAGTAATATTTAACGATATTTATGTGCTTTATCTTACCCGTAAGCCGCAGTAATCATTTGTACTGACCAATTCCGGTTTGTCGAGCTGAGCGCGTGTATCATTTTTGTGCTTTTTCTATGGAATAGGTATCATTTTAGCGCTCTTTCACATGAAAAAAGCGTCTTTTGTCTACCACGGCAAAAGGCGCTTTTTTTGAATGATATTTGCTATGTCGGGCAAATGATGTGTGCTTCGCAAATGATGTTGGCAGCATCCTGCGGAACAGCTAAGCAAAATATGGAATCCAAGCCTTGAACCTTTACGGTTTCAGGGCTTTTTCTTTTTTGCTTTTTTACTGAAAATTTTAACTTTATACCTTGACTTACAAGGTATAATGTGATACATTGTATTATGAGGTGATTATATGAGATACAGCAAAGAATTATTGAAAGGCAGCACATATCTGCTCATTCTCAGCGTACTTGAAAAGGAAGATTTATACGGCTACGCCATTATCCGTGAGCTTGAGATGCGCTCTGAGCACGCTTTTGATATGAGCGAAGGCACGCTCTACCCTATCCTGCATGCGCTGGAAAAAGAGAATTATCTTGAAGCGTACTGGGTTGACGCAGGCAGCAAAAAAAGAAAATATTACCACATTACCAAAAAAGGCTTAAAGAATTTAGCTGATCAGAAAGAAGAATGGAAGTCGTTTTCAACAAGCGTCAATAAAGTTCTCAATTTTGCGTAAGGTGACGGATATGACTAAAGAACAATATATAAGTCTTGCCGTCAGTAATATCAAAAATAAAAAAGATAAAAAAATTGTCGCTAATGAAATAGAAAATCATATTGACGAGCGCATAAGTTATTATACAGATTGCGGTTACGATTTAAAATCGGCTGAAAAGATGGCAGTAGATTCCATGGGTTCTGCGGAAATCGTCAGCGCTCAATTCGGCGAGATTTACCGAAACGTTACAGATAAATTTCTTAATGTTTTATTAATAATTAATTGTATTGTCGCTATTCATTTTCAAGCTTTAATTTTCTATTTATTAAGAATTGACATCAACGGCGATACTCTCAGGTTCTCCTTTGATGATTACGCTATGCTTGAGTTTATCGGACTGCTGTTTTCATTAGGACTTGCATTATTTGCATGCAAATTCAAAAATCATAAAAGTTTAGCAGTAACGTCTGTAATTTTTTTCGGGCTGAACGTTTCACCGGGCTTATATTATCTTTTAAATTCTGCGTATTCTGCGATTATAAGCAGAGATTTAACCGAAGCTTATAATCTTTTATTGACTGTGCGCTCCCCTGCCGTTATCGGACTTTACGCAGTAATTACAGGAAATGCCGACTGTTTATCTGTAATGACTTATCCCAGAACAGTTTATTTTGAATCTCTTCCAGTTACGATGATTACGATTATCATTTATTGTGCGCTGGCAGTTCTGATAATAAAATCGTATATTATTATTTTCCGAGCTGATTCGGCGAAAGCTTCAAAAAAAGATTTATCAAGCAAAAAGCGAGTTGTTAAACTGCTGACTCTCTTTTCATTCTGCTTTTGTCTTGTATTAAGCTCGTGTTTAAGCGTATGCCTTTTTTCACAGTTTAAAAATGATGAAAGTAATTATTGCGATGGATTTTATATCGTTGAATCGGATTCAAAGGAAGCGTTTGAAGATATTGACCTTGAAGACGCAGCTAAATTTGAGATTGAGCACAATATACCCAGAGAGGAAATATACAACCGTACGTTTATTGAAGCGCAAAGTTACGATTCAATAAATGTGAATACTCAGATAATGAGGCAGAAGCTTAAACTGAAAGGCGCAGACTATGAATATACTCTGATAACTGCTGATTATAAACCGGTCAAAAGATATATTGCTATTATAACTGAAAAATATGTTCCGAGTCAGGCAATTCGTTCTCGGCTAATTACACTTCAAATGAATATCCTGAGCTTAAATTCCAAATCAACGTTTTAAGGTGATTTAATGACACTATTACTTAAAATATATAAAGCCGTTATTGCTGCTCTTGTTGCAGTTTCTTTTCTTATTGCAGCCGGATACGGAATTTTCTTGTATTTTCCGCTGAGCAGGATTGAGCCCGACAGTCTCGAATTTACTCATAAAGACAAAAGCGAACTGATTTTTAATCAGGAAAAATATATCAGAACGACTGAAAAATTCGAACTATCAAAATACATTGATTTTAATGATTTCTTATCTGCTGTTTCGCTCGGATGCGGAAAAAGATTCAGTTACTTTATTCCTGCTCTGAAAAATCCGGCGGATTTCAGAAAAATTCATTTAACTGATAAAATAACCGGACAGATAAAATATGAGGAAGAAGAAAAGCTCGGTTATTTTGCGTCTGATGAAATAATCGTTAATTTTGAAGAATCAGAGTATTACACGAAAAAAGCTGAACTGTATTTTAACGAAAAGCTTTTGTTTTCAAAAGAGCTTACGGCTGATGATATTGAAAAAATAACAATATTCACAGGTAATTTTCCTGCGACTGCGGAAGAAACTGATTCATATATTTATTCGTCGGGTAAAGAAGTCAGCGATGATATAAAAAATTCGGATATCCTTCTGAATTTTTTAGGCAGACAGTCTTATTATTATCATGTTGAAACCGGAACGATTGAATCTGACGACGGGATAAAAGAATTTTTTGATTCGCTTAAAAACAATAAAAGCTTTATTGATTACTATGATAATATCTGGAAGAAATATTATACAAAATACGTTTATTATAAGGTGGATATAAAAAACAGTCCCGTCTGTCTTTTTGCATTTCCCGTAAACGTTACAAGATATGACGTCGGTTATCCGAGCAGTATGCTTGAAGATTATACTTCCCCTATGACGAGTAAAACGGCTGTGCTTGAATTAACTTCATGCGAGCGAATAGGGATTAAGGAAGGTACAGACGGCTATTTTTTGAAACTCAAAGGTAAAAATATCTCTGCAATCGACTTTATATCCAATGAAGAGCTGTTTCTTGTTCTTAACAACGATGACGGTGCGATTTATCATATAAAAGCCGAAAACGCCGATGAACCGTTTTTTGTTAAAGCAAACAGCGAATTTGAGTATGTTTTTCAGTTTGATACCGACGCTGAAGATACAGAGATTCTTGAGTTTTTGTTTGAAACAGGTTCTGTCCCGACGTTTGAGTTAGGCGATGAAATACTTCTTTACAAATACGAAAATCAAGAGGAGGGATAACGTGACTAAAGACGAATACATAGAAAAAGCTCTTGAACAAATAAAGGACTCAAAGCTGAAAGTCCAGATAAAAAACGAGCTGACTGACCATATTGACGAGCGTATTCAGTATTTTACGGACTGCGGATATGATGAAGAAACGGCGCTTGAAATGGCTGTTGATAAAATGGGCAGTCCCGATTCCGTCAGCGAAAATTTTGCTAAACTGCACGACAGTTCTTCCGGCACGGTATTTGACGTGATTTTCGGCATTGTATTTTTGCTGTCATCATTATTTTTTATATTTATTACACTCGACGATTTAAACGATTTCAATATTGTTACTGAGGTATGGCTCCTTCTGTATATACTTACCGGCGCAATAATATCCAACAGATTCAGAACTCATAAGGTTATGAGAGGGATGCTGACCGG
>CADAMY010000284.1 GCA_902789095.1 Oscillospiraceae bacterium
AACTATCCGAGAAGAATCTTAAACGGCTTGTCCTCACATCAGCTAATTCAACTAATTAATCCCGCTTAACTTTGTGGACATTTAATATTGCAATTTATACTTTATTTTGTTAATCTTTCAGCAGAAATTGCGGTTTGGTTATTGACTTGTCAAAGACATTTTATTATTGACTTTATTAAGATAAATATATATAATTTACTTACATCCTTATATTACAGCATGGAGGAATTAAAATGACAGACGCATCAAATGTTTTATGGTACAATCATCCCGCCAAAACGTGGGTGCATTCGCTTCTGCTCGGCAACGGCAGTTTTGGCGCCGCATTATATACGGCAGAACGGATGTTGAAACAGTTGAACTTAATATAGACACTTTGTGGTCAGGCTATCCTTTCAGAAAATCGACCTTCAAAGGCGACCCTTACGAAACGTTTAAAAAAGCTCGTCAGCTCTCTCTTGAAGGCAAAAACTACGAAGCTCAGCAGCTTATTGAAAGTGATTTTACCGGAATCGACAGCCAGAATTATCTGCCGCTCGGTCAGCTTATCATGACATCAAAAAGCAATCTGAAACCCAGAAAGTACAAGCGCAGTCTTGATCTTCGCACCGCCGTTCATTCCGTTAAATATATGCTCAAAAATTCGGAAATCACATCTGAAAGCTTCATCAGCGCACCAAAAGACGTAATGGCTATCCGTTATTCAAGTGACGGCGATGAAAAATTCAGTTACAGCTTTACATTCAAAAGCGTACTTGACCGCCACGAGATTTATACCGAAGACGAACTTCTGATACTCAAAGGCTTATGCCCATCTGAAGTTGAGGACGAGGAAAAGGAAATTTTCCTTGACGGTGACAAAAAAGGTATGGAATACTGCGCTGCTGCAGCATTTGATACTGACGGTAAAATCAAATTCAACAAAAACAGCGTGTCAATTACCGACGCAGGATATTTCACAGTTTATATCGGAGCTGAGACGAGCTTCAACGGCTGGAACAAACTGCCGGATAAAGAATACTATGAGCCTGCCAAAAACAAGGTAAAAGCAGTACAGAAGGCTGATTTTGAGCAGTTGAAGGCAGAACACATCAGCGAGTATCAAAGCTACTACAACCGTGTTTGCCTTGACCTCGGCGAATCCCAAAAAGAGAACACCGTAACATCAAGACGACTTTATGAATTTATGTACCGCAAGAACGATATTGAGCTTTATGCTCTTCTGTTCAACTTCGGCAGATATCTTGCTATTTCCGCTTCAAGACCCGGCAGTCAGGCTATGAACCTTCAGGGAATCTGGACTTATAAAAAGATTTCTCCGTGGCGCTCAAACTATACAGTGAACATCAATACCGAGATGAATTACTGGCCCGTACTTGCCTGCAACCTTCCCGAACTCCAGGAGCCGCTGAACAGTTTCATCGAAGAGCTTTCTCAATCAGGAAAATGGGTAGCTCACGATCTTTACGGCGCAAGAGGATTCTGCGCTCACCACAACGTTGACCTCTGGCGTCACGCAACTCCTGTAAGCGGATGCGCTTCATGGCTTTTCTGGAATATGTCCGGCGCATGGTTTACAAGGCATCTTTATGAATATTACGAATACACTCAGGACGTTGACTTCCTTCGTGAAAAAGCTTATCCGATTTTACTTGAATCTGCAAAATTCTGCGCAGATATACTCGTTCCGGATAAAGACGGTTATCTTATAGCTTGTCCGTCAACTTCGCCTGAGAACAAATATCTCGACAAAGAAAAACACGAAATTGCGGTAAGTGAAACCACCACCATGACAATGAGCATTATTAAGGACAATTTCCTTAATCTTGTCAGTGCCGCAGAAATCCTCGGAATCGACGATCCGTTTGTAAATGAGGTCAAAGAAATGCTGCCGAAACTGCTTCCCTTCAGAATAGGTAAAGACGGCAGACTTCTTGAATGGTACAGAGAAGAACCGGAAGAAGAAATCAAGCACAGACACGTTTCACATCTTTACGGCTTGTATCCTGCCAACCTGATCGACGTTGACGATACGCCTGAAATATGCGACGCCGCAAGAAAAACTCTTAAAGTCAGAGGCGACGCAGGCACAGGCTGGAGCTTAGGCTGGAAAATCAAT
>CADAMY010000285.1:0-586 GCA_902789095.1 Oscillospiraceae bacterium
TCATAACTATTCTGATAATCCACCAGAGAACAAGCTCCCATTTTTTGCTTTGTGTTGTGATTCTTTTAAAATACTCTTTCAATTCATTCCCACTCTCTAAATGTTTTAATCATTTTACCACAAGCTGACGTCAATTTCAATATAACAAATGAATCTTTAAAAAATCTTTTGATTTATTTAAAAATTTTAATTGTAAGTCCGTTTTTTGAGAAACCGAGCCCAACAGTTTTGCCTGCGCTGTTTTCGCCTTTGAATACTATTATTCCGTTATCAACGTCTGCAACTTTTTCTTCTGTCGGACGGAATCCTGACTGCTCAAGCTTCTCAACGTAATCTGCCGCCTGCTGTGCAGAAGCATTGCGGATAAGGAAAATATAAAACTTTCTGCCGCCTTCCTCATCCTCGGCGCTCATAGTAACCGTTCCGAAATCAGGCTTTGGCATACCTTCTGTGTATTCGTTCTCTGCCCAGCCTGTACCGATAAACCACGAGCCTTCTTCGTTTGAAAGCGTAGCAGAGCCGTCTGAATTATACTCAAGAGTATAACCGTCTTCTTCAACAGATTTTTTTATCAGCTCTTTATCTT
>CADAMY010000285.1:618-2389 GCA_902789095.1 Oscillospiraceae bacterium
ATCTGCCTTTTTCGATTTCGTTGGCAACGCCCTGAGCTCGCTGAGGAGTAAGTGTTGTCGACTCCTCGGTCACGGTTTCGCTTTTATCCGGCAAAGAAGAGCCTGAAATATCGTTATCCGCTTTTTTACTTATTTTACATGACAAAAACAACAAACTAATTGTTGCCGTCAGCAACAGAAGTGACAGTAGTTTTTTCAACAGTAATCTCTCCTAACAGACCTTCAAGTGACGTACGGTACTTCTTGTTTGCAATTCCCATGCAGTAATTAAGAGCAATTACTTCCTGGATTCCGTTATCATAAACGAACTGCGGTAAATTCATCTTGACCTGTCTCGGGTCAATTACGTAAATTTCCTCATAGTTGTTGCAAAGGAACGGAACAAACGCGTTGCCGTACGACTCTTTAAGAATAAGAATCTTTTTACCGTTTTTAACGCTCGTTGTGATTTTCTCAATCGGCTGATCGCCTGCGATAAACGCAAGATACTTGTTGCTGCTCTTTACATCTTTCGCAATAACGGCAGTCTTTACGCCGTTTGTAAGCGATGAGTTGGAGTAAACCATGTTTTCAGCGTCAACAATAAGATCAAAACATTCAACATAATCCGGGTTGTTTTTCAGCACGTCAGCCTGAGCCGATCTGTAGAAAGTTCCGACAAACCCTTCGATCTTACGAGTCGGGAATGCGGAAAGCTCAGGAGCAGTAAGCCCGGCTTTTTTACAGAATCCGGTATAGGCGTAGTATGCACCTCTTGCGGTCCAGTGATGATCCGTTCTGAAGTAAATATACTCATCCGCATGGTCATTAAGCGGTGAATAAGCGTCTACCTTAATAATGGAATCATCAAGCTTATCATATATTTTTTTGATAGCGTCATACTGTGAATGTGCGCCTGTTCTGTACTGCTGAGTGCCGTAAAACTCTGCGGAAGTAGGTGCGACAAGCGAATAGAATTTAACACCCTCGGGCATTGCCTTTGCCGTCTTGTTGATAAGATCGGCATAAGTCTGAACTATCGACTCATTGTAGGAGAATATCTCCATAGCGCTGTCTTTTGTAACTATAAGATAATTCTTTATTGAAATTTCATCATCTTTCGCACCGTCTACAACGCTGTCATGCTTTTCATCAATATTATCCTGCTCGGCGGGCTGAGTAGTTTCAGTCTGAGTTTCTTTTTTTACAAGGTCGAGTCCTTCGCCGCCGAAATCTTCACCGTTGGAATCATTCTTTACAACCACCTGATTGCCTCCGCCGGCAGAGAACTGAGTAAAAATACTGTTGATCTTTTTATTGCACGAAAGGAAAAAGCTTCTTGCCGGAAAATTGTCTGAATAATAATTTTCAAAATCAACCGTAAGGTCGCCGCCGAACAGTGCTTTTAAAGAAAATGCAGGTCGCTGAGCAAGAGCTCTGTTTTCTTCCTCTGAAATTTTTTTGTCTTTATCAACGCAGCTTACAAATCCGAAAAGCAATAAAATTCCCGCAAACAAAATTCCTGAAAGCCTGTATAATTTCTGATAAAACGGACGTTTTTTGCCTGCCGCTTTTTTTGTTTTATCCTTCTGAATATACATATTCTGTGATTCGGGGATTTCTTCATAATTTTTTACAGGAGGCTCGCTTTTTTCTTCTTCAAAAAGCTTTTTCATATTTTCGTCTTCCTGAAAATATTCGTTGAAATTTTTGAAATCAGCCATTATACCGCCTCCTTTTTAAAATCTGAAATACAGGAACGGATTGTATGTTGAACCAACAAGGCACGAAA
>CADAMY010000286.1:0-614 GCA_902789095.1 Oscillospiraceae bacterium
GGCGAAAAAGTTAAACACAGTAAAAGATTTTTCCGAATCGGTCGGTGAAAGCAAGGATAATATTTACCGCTATATACGTTTGACATACTTGACAGATGAACTTTTAACGCTTGTTGACGAGGGTAAAATCAAAATGAGATCTGCGGTTGAAATATCATATCTGACCGAAGTTGAACAGCGCTGCCTGTATGATTCGATACAGGCAAATGATGCTACGCCGTCGCACAGTCAGGCAATAAGAATGCGTAAACTTTCTGAAGAAGGTACGCTCACGGCGGAAACAATCGGCAGTATAATGCAGGAATTAAAACCGAATCAGAAAGAAAAACCGCCTTTTTCAGACAGCCGAATTACAGACCGCATACCGAAAAACATACCGCCGGAAAAGCAGGTTGACTTTGTTCTGACGGCGATTGACCATTATAAAAAGGTCCTGCAGCGCCGCAGAGAACACGGCGCAAGGTAAATTATATAAAACAGGTTATAGCTGAAAATCACTTAATTTATATTGCTCCAGAAAGTTATAACCTCCATTTCAGATTTATGGAGGATAAAAATGACTAAAGCAGAGATAAAGGAACTTTATAAAGTTATGTTTGCGGATTACCCCGATA
>CADAMY010000286.1:628-2387 GCA_902789095.1 Oscillospiraceae bacterium
AGAAAGTTATAACCTCCATTTCAGATTTATGGAGGATAAAAATGACTAAAGCAGAGATAAAGGAACTTTATAAAGTTATGTTTGCGGATTACCCCGATATTGTGAATATCACACAGCTTCAGAAAATGCTGTGTATCGGTGAACACGCCGCGTACAACCTTATAAAAGAAGGAAAGATACCTACGCTTAAAATCGGCAACGCATTCCGTATTGCAAAAGTCAGCGTAATTGATTACGCACTGCAGAATACATAAAAATTCGAACTCAAATCGCAGTTTTGACGGACAGTAATTTTGCAGGTATACTGACCGTACCCATTGTTATTTGTCCGTCGGACTGCGGATAATTGAAAGGAGTGAAAAAATGACAGCAGGACATTTACAGGAAAAGAACGGGTATTACTATATTGTTTTATCCTACTGTGAAAAGGAAACGGGCAAGCGGTGTCAGCCGTGGATTCCTACAGGTCTGCCGGTAAAAGGCAACAAGAAAAAGGCGGAAAAGATGCTCATTGAAACACGGCTCAATTTTGAGATACCGAAAAGCAAAGTGTACGACGGCAATTTCTCGCCGGACATGCTGTTTTCCGATTTTATGAAGGTCTGGTTTGAAGTTGAAAAACATTCAATCAAGCGTTCCACTGTCGGCGGGTATCAGTACAATATTGATACGGTGATCGTGCCGTATTTCAAAAAAACAGGGATAACGCTCGGCAAGTTAAAAGCGAGTCACATACAGGCGTTTTACCTTGAAAAGCTGAAAACCGTCAAGCCTGCGACGGTCAAGAAATTTCACGCAAACATTCACAAAGCGCTGAAATACGCCGTTAAAATGGATCTGATTCCGTCGAATGAGGCGGACAAGGTTGACCTGCCGAAAATAGAAAAACCAAAAGCAAAGTATTTCAAAGCGGAGGAGGCGGCGCGATTCCTTGAAGCGACAAAAAATCACAAGCTGTCGCTTGCGTTTCAGATGTGCATGTTTTACGGACTGCGCAAGAGCGAGCTTGTGGGGCTTAAATGGGACGCGATCGACTTTGAACGCAATTCGATAACGATTTGCCATACGGTGATTGAAACCGTCGTTGACGGAAAAAATGAATTGATTTTTCAGGACACGACAAAAACAAAATCGAGTTACAGAACTCTTCCGCTGATTCCCGAAATAAAAGAAAAACTGCTGCTTTTACGTGAGCAGCAGGAAAAGAACAAAAAGCTTTGCGGCAAATGCTATATTCAGGATTACAAGGGTTATGTTTTTGTTGACCCTATGGGCGCGCTTTATACGCCGAGATATATTACGGACAACTACAAACGGGCGCTCAAAGAAAACGGGTTTGACTACGTCAATTTTCACGGTCTGCGGCACAGCTGTGCTTCGATGATGGTGGCAAACGGCGAGCCGATGAAGAATGTGCAGGAATGGCTCGGTCACAGCGATATCAGCACAACGGCAAATATCTATTCCCATCTTGATTATCAGTCAAAGCTCTCGTCGGCAAACACTATGAAAAACGCACTTGCTCTGCCAAATGAGTTCAAACCGGAAGCGTGGTGAAATCAAAAAAACAATAATTTATTGCAGCTTAAACCAAGATATCCCATTTGCCGTAACGTTTGCCGTTTTCACGGCGGATATAGTTTTTATCCTGCAGAGATTTCATAATTCGTTTTACAGTTGCAATAGATTTTCCGGTAGCTTCCGCAAGCTCTTGCTGTTTCATTGCAGGATTCTTTGCAAGCAGTTTTAAAATGGCGAG
>CADAMY010000287.1 GCA_902789095.1 Oscillospiraceae bacterium
CCTCTTATAAGAGCTTCGTCCTGCTCCTGCTGTTCACGAAGGGCAGAAAGCTCATCGGCTGTGCAGAAACAAGGGTAAGCCAGTCCTTTTTCAACAAGACTTTTTGCGATAGTCTGATATATTTCAACTCTTTGACTCTGGGTATAGGGACCGTAATCGCCTTTTTCCGTGCCGAATCCCGTAACGCCTTCGTCAAATTCAATGCCGAATGCGTTGAATCCGTTGATGATTGCGGAAACACCGTCGTCAATTTCTCTTTTTTTGTCTGTATCTTCAATTCTCAGATAGCTGATGCCTCCGCTGACCTTTGCCGTGAGAACGTCAACGAGCGCTCCGAAAAGTCCGCCGATGTGAAGATAACCTGTCGGGCTGGGAGCGAATCTCGTTACCCTTGCTCCTTCTTTAAGAGAGCGAGGAGGAAACATTTTTTCTATATCGTCGGGTGTTTTGGTAATATCGGGGAAGAGAAGCTCCGCCAGTTTTTTATTATCAGTCATTTCAATAATCCTTTCCGAGTCATATAAATATACATCTTATATTATCGCAGAAATTTCTGAATCTATCAAGTACTATTTTAAAATATTTATAAAATCCAAATATATTTTAATTACAATTTACTGTTTTTTTCTTTTTCGAAAGTACAATTTTTACGCATTTTTGAAAAAGAACAGATAGCCCTACAGTAACCGCTGCACAGATTAAAAAGAACAGATAAGGATGTGTTAAATTGAATCCGTAATTCTCAAGCAGAATCATCGGTAATCTCTGTAATGCGTATATTTCAAACACGTGACTTCCCAAAAATGTAAGCATCTTGTTGCGAAACCTTATTTTCATTGTAGCAATAACAATGAACAATACGAAAAAAATCGCACTTAAAGGATACATCAGTTCACCGAAAATGTGATATATGGTTTTGCGTACTGCTACAACACCAATTCCGGATATTAACAAAGAAGCAAAATATACTGCGTTATTCTTCATAATAAAACTCTCAATTTTATCTTTACCGAGAGCGTACCACATCCCCGCAGGAAAGCAAAGCATGGTGTTATAAAAATATGGAGGGAAATGCGCAAAGTGAAACCAGATAGTCAAGGCTGCAGTCGCCAGCGAGAATATTACCGTACCGAGCACAATTCGGCTTTTGGATAATGTGAATGCAACATAAAACACCAGATATAAAATTAAAATAATAAAAATATACCAGTTGCTGTTGCCTAATGCTCCGTATCCGGTAAGCGCCAACAGAAAATCTTTCAGAGCAACATGGTTTCCTATGGCAAGGTTAATTGCGAGATACATAAAAATTACAACAGCAAACTGAGACCATGTTTTAAAAAATCTGTGTACCGGAATTCGCTTTATATATGTGCTGCCTTTTGCCTTAAGAGAGCAAATCATTCCATATCCTGAGTAAAATAAAAAAGTAGTCACCATATACTGGCCTATATTTAATAATACCTTAAACCAATGGTTTGCTCCTGTATCCGCAAGATCAAGGTAGCCTGAAATATGTGAAAAAAATACAAGACCGACAAATATTCCGTTTACAGCGGTCGTATTGTCTTTATGCAGATAATCAGTGTGAAAACTCTTGACTCCGGCAAATTTTGCCGACACAAGACATAATACTGAAAACGCCATAAATAAAAACAGCATAGAGAATTGACCCCCGTTGTACTGAACTGAGACGCTGATGTCGCATCAAAGCATTTGGCTGGATCTAAATAAAGCCGTTCGTTCAAGACTGTGCAGAAGCTATTTGCTTTTCTGCAGTTTCTGACGATACTTCCTCAAGCATAATGTTTGTATGGTTGACTATAAGAGTCGAGATAAGAACGGCTGTGATCGCAATTATTTCTGCCGTGCCGCCCAGGAACTGCTTCAGGCATACGGCAGCAATTACCGCATAGAGCGCAAATGCTATCGTCAGGCGGAAAAACTTCTTGCTCGTTTTGCTTTTTGAAATCAGGAAGTAAATAATGGCGGCAGCCATTAATACGCCGAATGTAACCGAAAAAGCGGAGTGCATTGATTTTTTAGACCAGAAGAATGAGAAAAGAGGGCGTGACGAGACGAAAATCTGATCGGAATAGCTGTCTTTCACA
>CADAMY010000288.1 GCA_902789095.1 Oscillospiraceae bacterium
TTGCCGCTCAGGAAATTTTTGATATCCTTAAATTCCCGTCAGCGCTCAAGATCGAATCTTTTTCACGCAGAAGCTTTGAGATGATAGAAATTCAGCTCAGGAAGGATTCCGCTCTTGACGGTATGAAGCTTATTGATTTTCAGAATAAATATAAAACCCGTGTGCTCATCTGCGCCGTTCTGCGAAACGGCGAGGTGTTTATTCCGGACGGTAATTTTGTTATCAGAGCAGGGGACAGAATCGGTCTTACTGCTCCCAGAACGGAAAATCTCAAGGTGCTCAAGGCTCTCGGCATTATGCAGAAGGAGTCAAGGAGCGTTATGATCCTCGGCGGAAGCAAGACTGCGTTCTATCTTTCAAAAATGCTGCTCAACCACGGCACGAGCGTTAAAATTATTGAAAAAAACCGATCGTTGTGCCGTGAATTCTGTGACGCTATGCCCAAGGCTGTTGTTATCAATGGCGACGGCGCTTCGCAGGAGCTCCTTCTTGAAGAGGGACTTGCCGAGCAGGAGGCTTTTGTCGCTCTTACGGGCATGGATGAGGAAAACATTCTTATTTCAATGTATGCCGCATCCCAGAACGTGCCTAAAGTTATTTCAAAAATCAACAGAAGCGAGCTTATTCCCATGGCTGAAAAGCTCGGTCTTGACTGTTATGTTTCGCCAAAGGACGCAGTATCCGACGTAGTTGTTCGTTTTGCGAGAGCTTTGCAGAATACTCTTGGCAGCAACGTTGAGAGAATGTATAAGCTCATGGACGGCAAGGCAGAAGCTCTTGAATTCAACGTAAAATCTGACTGCAGATTCCTGGGCGTTCCGCTCAAAACACTTCAGCTCAAATCAAATACGATCATCGGCGGGATCATCAGGGACAGAAAAGCTATTTCCCCTACAGGCGACGACGTATTTATGGCAGGGGATAAGGTTATAGTCATCACAACTGCCGACAGAATCCTTCGTGATTTTTCAGATATAATCAAGTGAGAGGTTAATTTATGAATCGCAGAATGGTCTTTTACACACTCGGCAAGGTTATACTGATTGAATCAGCTTTGCTCGTTCCGTCTCTTGTCGTTTCATTTATATATAAAAATTCCTGCATAATTCCTGCATAACTTCCTTTGCGGTTACAATTGGCATTGCCGCTGCGATCGGGCTTTTGCTTGCGGTAGTTTTTAAACCGAAAAATAAAGTCATATACGCCAAAGAAGGATTTGTGACGGTAACTCTTGCGTGGATTTGTATGTCGCTCATAGGAGCGCTGCCGTTCTATTTGAGCAAAGAAATCCCGTCTTATGTCGATGCGTTTTTTGAAACCGTCAGCGGATTCACCACGACCGGATCGTCTATACTCACAGACGTTGAAGCTATGAGCGAAGGTCTGCTTTTCTGGCGAAGCTTTACTCACTGGCTGGGCGGTATGGGAGTTCTAGTCTTTCTTATGGCGGTCATCCCGTCTGATTCAGACAGAAGTATACATCTTCTCAGAGCTGAAGTTCCGGGGCCGACTTTCGGCAAATTCGTTCCGAGAATCAGCAAAACAGCAAAGATACTTTACGTAATTTATATTGTTCTTACTGCAGTTGAAGCGATATTCCTGCTTTGCGGCGATATGAACCTTTTTGAAAGCCTTGTTCACGCTTTCGGAACTGCCGGAACAGGCGGATTCGGTATAAAAGGCGACAGCATCGCAAGCTACAGCTCATATTCTCAGTGGGTGATCACTGCGTTTATGCTCATTTTCGGTTTGAATTTCAACCTTTATTTTCTTGTAATTATAAAGAAAGTCAAAGCGGCTCTTAAAAGTGAAGAGCTTTGGACTTTTATAATTCTTGTTGCCGTTGCAACGTTAGCCATTGCCGCCAATATTTATAAAACAGTATCCGGCGTTGAGGAAGCTCTCAGAACGTCAGCTTTCCAGGTTGCAACTATCGTCAGTACGACAGGTTATGCTACAGCGAATTTTGACCTCTGGCCGAATTTCTCAAAAGGCATTTTATTCGTGCTTATGTTTATCGGCGGATGCGCAGGCTCAACAGCCGGCGGTCTGAAGCTTGCAAGGCTTATGGTTATTTTCAAAATAATCAAGCGTGAGTTCAGGCATATGCTTCATCCCCGTTCGGTTGGTGTTGTAAAAGTTGAGGGCAAGCGTGTTTCAGACGAAGTTCTCAAGAGCGTAAGCGCATATTTCGGATTATATATAATCTGTATGTTCATTATATTTTTGCTTATATGCAATGAACCGTTTGATTTTCAGTCAAACATCAGCGCCGTCGCTGCCTGCTTCAATAACGTCGGTCCCGGCTTCGGTGCGGTAGGTCCGGCTATGAATTACGCAGGATATTCGGCGTTTGCTAAAATAGTATTATCATTTGCCATGCTTTTAGGCAGGCTTGAAATATATCCAATTGTCTTCGCCTTTATTCCGTCAACCTGGTCAAGAAAGAAATAAAATAGAATCTCTGAACACCAGGCAGCGAGGAAAAAAGGAATAAAAAAAGGTAAAAAAGGAGTTGACAAGGGGAAGAAAATGTGATAAGATAACAGAGCTGTTTGCGAGGGAGACCTCGGGAGCAGCAGAATGCACCTTGAAAATTAAACAACGATTAACAAGAAAAACCCTGAAATTAATTTGAGAACTTTTGAAAAAAAGTCGTACAGTAAATTTCTGGAAACGG
>CADAMY010000289.1 GCA_902789095.1 Oscillospiraceae bacterium
CCGATAATGTTTTCGCTGATATACAGCGTGCCGTCAAGGTCGAGCAGAAACAGCTTTTTGTTTTTAAGAATATCAACGTTCAATTCACTCACGCTTTCTTCGGCTTGGGAAGTGTAACCAAATAAGAGAATTCCCATATCGCAAGACCTAAGAGTGCAAACATTGCAAAGTAAACGGCGCCGCCCAGAGCAAATGAATTAACTTTAACTGCGTCGGCAAGCAGTCCCGCGGCAAAATTTGACGTGTCCTGACCGCTTGAAGCTACCGCGTTTGAAAGCGCTTCAACAACGGACAGCGAGCCGTCGATGAGAGGACGAGCAGCTTTTCCGAAAACAAACGTTGACGCCCACAGGCAGATCGCTCCGCCTAATGCAAGGCCTGTAATCGTTTTGTATGCGTTTGTAAAAAGAACGCAGCCGAGAATAACTATCGTTATCAGCACAGCGACGGCTATGAGTACGCCGGCGGCTATGATAAGTTTTTTCGTTGTATCAAACTCTTCGGGCAGGGTGGAAACAAACGTCTTTAAGTCGATACCGAATGCGCCCTGGTCTTTTTTTGTAAGCATATTGAAAAAGTCCAATGCCGATTCCTCGATAGCAAGACGGTTGCCTGTGATCTTATTGTCCGAGCCCATCAGAAGCTTGATAACCATATAGGCGAGTGATTCCTCATTTACGGACAAAACGATTTTTACAAGCACCTGAGTTATCATAAACGGAAAAACAGCGGCGGCTAAAATAAAAGAAACTATTTTGTTTACAATTTTCATAAATGATCCACAGCCTTTCTTAATTATTTACCCCACGAGGATTTAAGATCAACCGTTCTGTTGATTATTATGTTGTCCGGGGTGCTGTCTTTATCAATGCAGAAATATCCCTGACGCATGAACTGGAAAACGTCGCCCGGTTTTGCGTCTTTGAGACTTCCTTCAATAAGGCAATCTTTGAGAACCGTGAGCGAATCGGGATTGAGATCGTCGGCAAGATTCTCTGTCGAGCCGGGCTTTTCCGACTTGAAAAGGCGGTCGTAGATGTTTACCTGCGCTTTGAAGCTGTCGGCTTCGCTTACCCAGTGAAGAGTGCCTTTTACCTTTCTGCCGTCGGGTGAATTGCCGCCCTTGCTTTCGGGATCATAAGTGCAGTGCAGGCAGGAAACGTTGCCGTCTTCGTCAAGTTCATAGCCCGTGCATTTTACAAAGTATGCGCTCTTGAGTCTTACTTCGTTGCCCGGAAAAAGGCGGAAATACTTTTTGACAGGTTCTATCATAAAGTCGTCCTGTTCAACGTAAATTTCTCTGCCGAAGGTAACCTTTCTCGTTCCCATTTCGGGATGGTCAGGATGAAGTTCAACGTCGAGCCTGCCCTTCGGGATAGTTGTCGATAATGACCTTAAGAGGCCTCAGAACAGCCATAGCTCTGGGAGCGTTTGCGTTGAGATAATCTCTTACGCACGCTTCAAGCAGACCGAAGTCAACTACGCTGTCAGCCTTGCTGACGCCGATTCTCTCAATGAAATCCCTAATGGCAGGCGCAGGATAGCCCCTTCTGCGCATACCGCAGAGAGTGACCATTCTCGGGTCGTCCCACCCTGAAACGTATCCGCCTTCAACAAGGTCAAGGCATTTTCTCTTGCTCGTTACGCAGTAGTTTACGTTAAGACGGGCAAATTCTATCTGCCTCGGAGGCTCTTCAAAGCCGATTTCGTTTATAAACCAGTTGTAAAGCGGTCGGTGATTCTCAAACTCAAGCGAGCAGAGAGAGTAGGTAACACGCTCTTTTGCATCAGAGAGCGGATGAGCAAAGTCATACATGGGATACACGCACCATTTGTCGCCCGTCTGATGATGCGAAGTGTGTGAAATCCTGTAAATTATCGGGTCTCTCATATTGAGATTGGGCGAAGACATATCTATTTTAGCTCTGAGAACTTTTTCGCCGTTTGCAAATTCGCCGTCAGTCATTCTCTTAAAAAGGTCAAGATTTTCTTCAACCGTGCGCTCTCTGTAAGGGCTGTTTTTGCCCGGCTCCGTCAGCGTGCCTCTGTAGTCCCTTATTTCGTCAGGAGTGAGGTCGTCAACGTAAGCCTTGCCTTTTTCAATGAGCTTGATCGCACATTCATAAATAAAGTCAAAATAGCTTGATGCGTAATAGCAGTTTTCCCAATGAAAGCCGAGCCAGCGTATGTCCTCCTGGATCGAGTCGACGTACTCAACGTCTTCTCTTGACGGGTTAGTGTCGTCAAGGCGAAGGTTGCATATTCCGTTGTATTTTTCGGCCGTGCTGAAATCTATGCAGATGGCTTTTGCGTGACCTATGTGCAGGTAGCCGTTCGGCTCGGGAGGGAATCTCGTCTGCACCCTCGTGTTTACGCCTGCGGCAAGGTCCTCGTCTATAAAGTCGTGAATAAAATTTGATGATTTTACTGCTTCTTCCATAATTCTTCCTCTTTATTCAGTATATTCGTTTATTGCTTTGTTAAGTCTTGCCTTGACTTCATCATTGCCGAGCAGAGCGATTATCGCGTGAAGGTCGGGCGTGTTCTGCCTTGAAGTAAGTGCGATTCTAATAACTGTTGAAACGTCGCCGACGTGACCTTTGTAAGCGTCGGGATTCTTTTTGTACTCTTTGACGTTCGGAGTGAATCCGAGCGGCTCGCAGATTTCCTTCATCTTGCCGAACCATGTGTCCTTATCGTCAGCGCAGTCAACAACGCCGATATAAGCTTTGAGTATATTCGCCGCGTCAGCTTTGCTGATGTTTTCGGGCAAAGTCAAGTCGGGAGCGTAAATTTCGTTGTAAAAATACGATACATAGTCCTTTACTTCGTCCCACTTCGCTATATCCTTGCGCGGCTTCGGAACTTCACGGTCAATGTTGAGAATATTGACGGCATAATCCTTGTCTTT
>CADAMY010000290.1:0-1321 GCA_902789095.1 Oscillospiraceae bacterium
TTTTTTATCAGAAAGGTGATTTTATGAAAAGAATGTTTTGTTTTATTATCTGTACTGCAATATGTGTTCTTACTTTTTTCGGAACATCAACCGTCACATCAGCAAGCAACCAAAAGGATGATATCCCATCGTTTATCAGCAAAACAAAAGAGCTGATCAGTTTTGAACCGGAAATATCATTTACAACAGACAGCGTTTCGGGAAATGATGAAAAAAGCAGTGTCGATTTTTCATCATGCAGGCTGATAATTCAATCGAGCAAAAAACCGGACGATCTGAACTGCGTCGGTATGGCAAGCGGATTTAAAGATTACTATATTGTACAGTTCAGAAATCAATTTGACGCGGAAACGGCATTTAACATCTATAAAGAAACTGATTATATAAAATCTGTTTCGCCTGATGTTCAATGTATCTCTTTAAATGAAGAGAATCAGACGGACATAAAAGAGCAGCTGAATATTACGGACAGCAGACTTAATTCATGGGGTTCGGACGGCGTCGGGCTGTATGATTTGAAGGATTATATAATAAATAATAATATTCAGCTGAATGATATTGTTGTAGGTGTTGTTGACGGCGGAGTAGAGCTTGAACATGAATTTTTTAAAGACCGACTGATAAGAACATATTTTACTTCTGATGAAAATGACCCTGACGGAACAGAAGAAAGTGATTTCTATCACGGAACAAATGTTACAAGCATAATTATTGACAGCACCCCTGAAAACGTAAAGGTTGCAAATTATCAGATTTCAAACGACGAATATGTGGATTATTCCTCCGCTGTTGCCGCAATATTACAGGCTGCGGCGGATAATGTTGATGTAATAAACGCAAGCTGGTCATTTGATTTCATGGGGGCAGTGATGTATCCGGAGCAGGAAGCAGGGATGAATCTTTTAAAGGATACAATAGACTATACTGTTGATAAAGGGATTATATTTGTCGCGGCGGCAGGGAACATGAGCGAGGAACTTGATTATTTTGAAGCATACCCTGCGGTTTTTGACAGCGTTATAACTGTAGCCGCAACCGACAAATACCGTATGCCTGCATTTTTTACAAGTTACGGCGCTCAAAGCATAGATATAGCGGCTCCCGGTCTGGATCTGCCAATAGCGGAACCCGACAACACTTATGTAATTGGAAGCGGAACCTCGTACGCTGCTCCGATAACGGCATCAGTCTGCGCAATGATAAAAGCGTTTGACCCTGCCGTAACCCCTGAGGATGTAAAACAACGGCTCAAAGAATCTGCCGCGAGGTTTAGTCCAAAGCTGACTTTTACAAAAATTTACGGACCCGGAATTATTGATGC
>CADAMY010000290.1:1337-2932 GCA_902789095.1 Oscillospiraceae bacterium
AATGAAACAATATATTATACCCTTGACGGCTCATATCCGACTTCAAAAAACGGTATTTTATACACAGAACCGGTCAATATTTATGACGAAGCGGTGACGCTTAATGCTGTTGCCTATAATGCAGACGGCTTGCCGGGTGAATTGTTTTCTGAACGTTACCGTTCATCAATCATTGGCGACGAAAATGATTCTACAATAGATACTGACGGAACGGTATTGTCTTATACAGGGAATTTGCACGAAATCACAGTTCCGCAAACAATACACGGGATAACCGTTACACAAATGGGTCAATATGTTTTTAACGATCGTGAAGTATTCGGGGTTATTTTACCCGATACGGTAACGCTGTTGTTTAGTACATTTTACGATAATGATATTATAAAGTATGTTTCCGGCAAAAATGTAACAGAAATCAAAATGGCTTTTGGCAGTGCCAATAATTTATCGGAGGTTGATTTTCCGAATCTGGAAACCATAGGTTCGTCATCTTTTTATGTCACATATCGATTTTTAAGCGCAAGCTTCCCTAAAGTTAAGGTTGTAGGCAATAAAGCGTTTTGTGGCAGTAATATAAAATATCTTGAGCTTCCGGAATGTGAATCTCTGGAATCAGAAGTTTTTTATCATTGCGATTTATATGAATTGTTCGCGCCGAAAGTTACAGAATATAACAAAGGAAAACTGTCTAATATACTTCACGGTCCGTTATTCGATTGCAGGTGTTCAAAGCCGATTGCTTTTCCATTTTTGAAAGAAATAAACTTTCATAAAGGTTCAGATTATGAGATGCATCCAAAAGAGATTATGCAAATTGAATTTTCAAGCCTTGAAAAAATGAAGGAACTGCCGCATGGCGCTATGTTTACTGCTCAATCAAGATTGGCTTTGCCGTCAACATTACAAGATATTGACGTAACATTTAACAGCAGCAACAGACAGGAATCATCATATATTATTTATGGATCCGTCGGTACATACGCGCAGAGCTGGGCAGAAGAAAACGGGGTTCAATTTGTTGAAATAACTCCGCAAACAGCAGTTATTGAAGACGTAGAACCATATTACAAGGAATATATGAAGGAAATTGATGTTAATATAATCGGATTTAATAAAACATATCAGTGGTATGCAAACACATCCGCCGTAAATTCAGGAGGAATCCCGATTGAGGGAGCTGATAAAAGTAAATTTAATCCCGAAACATTTCAGGCTCCGTATTACTATTGTGTTGTGACCAGTCAGGATACAGGCTATGACCCGGTTATTATAACATCTTCTGTTTGTGAAAACCATGATTATAAAGAGATAACGTCCGCCGATAAATCGGTTATAATTGATTACAAGAACAATTATATATACGGGATTTTTTCAAACGAAACAAGCCTTAATAATATTATACATACATCATACGGCAGCAGCATTAGTTATGAAAAAATCGCCACCGGTGAAGTTGCTGTAACTTCCTCAGGCGAAGAATTTACCCTGATTGTTCTCGGAGATTTAAATGGTGACGGTTTTTCTGACGGCAGAGATGCGGTTATTTTATCATGTCTGCAAAACGGTATGCTGCCGGAGAACGATTTGAATTTCTT
>CADAMY010000291.1 GCA_902789095.1 Oscillospiraceae bacterium
CCGCAGGGCAATATACCTGAGCGTGTTCGTGAATTCTGCAAAAAGACAGGTCAGTACATTCCGCAAACTGTCGGCGAAATAATGCGCTGTATTTATGAGAGTCTTGCGATGAAATACCGCCTCACGTTCCAAAAGCTCTGTGAATGCACAGGCAAGGATTACCCGGTTATCCACGTTATCGGCGGTGGTACAAAAGACGGTCTGCTTTGCCAAATGACGGCGTCGTCATGCGACAGAACGGTAAAAGCCGGGCCGATAGAAGCTACCGTTATGGGCAACGTGCTCGTTCAGTTTATGTCTGACGGTACGATCAGTTCGCTGAAAGATGCCAGACACACAGTTGCCGCAAGCGAGGAGCTTAAAACCTATGAGCCGCAGGATCCCGAAAAATGGAAAGCAGCTTATGAAAACTTTTTAAAAATCGTTAATTAAAAATCAACGGAGCAGGCTTTGTACCTGCTCCGCATTTTTTGTCCTGTTATTTATTTGAGTGTATGAATTCCTTGATTCCGCCGTCAATAATCGACTTGAAATAAACTGCAATTTTTTCGCTGCCGATAGTGCAGTTATCGTTGATCCAGAAGTTGAGAAGACCGAGTATTCCGCAGCCCGTGAACATATAGGCTGCCTGGACTTTTTCGGAATCAACTGATTCAGCTTTTTTAAGGCATAGAGCGTAGAAAAAATCCTTCGCAATTACGCTAATTTCTTCATAGGTATTTCTGTTTACAAAATACCAAAGCAAAATACTGTTGCTCTTTAAGTAATCAAACATTTTTGTGAGCATAACTATCTTTTCATCATGGCTGTACCCCGGTTCGGGCAAATGCTGAATTATTTTAAAAGCCCTGGTGACCATTTCAATTATGAGAGCTTTCAATAAATCATATTCATTTTCGTAATGAGCATAAAATGTTCCTCTTGTTACGTCTGCCTTTTCGCAGATTTCCTTGACTGTAATTTTTTCTATCTGTTTTTCTTCAAGCAAACCGATGAAGCTTTCCCTTATTTTGTTTTTTGTGTTGATTATCCTTTTATCCGTTTTATTGCTCATAAGAAACTCCTGATCATATATAAAAATATTAGGGTCTCGCGTAAAAGGGATATTTCATACATTCTTTGATATTAGGGTCTCGCGTAAAAGGGATATTTCATACATTCTTTGACTTTAATTCCTTATTTACTCATTTATTAGAGCTTTGTCAATTTTCTTATATGGAATCATATTTATTATATCTTATTTTAAATAAGATGTCAATATTTAATAAAAAAATTGTAGTAT
Organism: Oscillospiraceae bacterium; assembly: GCA_902789095.1. Taxonomy (GTDB): domain Bacteria; phylum Bacillota; class Clostridia; order Oscillospirales; family Acutalibacteraceae; genus CAG-488. The sequence goes on from CADAMY010000291.1 coordinate 1,283, forward strand.
TACCAACGCAAATAGTCACAAACAACAAAAACAGTCACGCTGATTTTTTTAGCTACTGCTTTTCAATTAAATCTGATTTTATCTGAAGGAAGCTAATCGGCGTACAACTTCCGCTATCGGCAGACCGACCACGTTAAAATAATCGCCGTTTATTTTTTTAACAAGCGTGCATCCCCTGCTCTGAATTCCGTAAGCGCCCGCCTTATCAAAACAATCGCCCGTTTTGATATAATCGTCAATTTCTTTATCTGAGAGCTTAAAGAACGTAACTTCTGTTTTTTCACAGAAGACCTCTTCCTTATCGCCGCAGATTATACATACGCCCGTATAAACGTTATGGCTTCTGCCAGAAAGCTGAGAAAGCATTCTGAACGCTTCGTCATAATCAGCAGGTTTGCCGAGTATTCTGCCGTCAATTTCTACAACGGTATCTGCGCCGACCACCGTTTTGTGCGGTTCTTTCACTGCAACGGCAGACGCCTTTTTCCGTGCGAGAAAAACTACTGTCTGTTCAGGCGTAAGGTTTTCGTCAACGGTTTCGTCAGTCGGCTCAGTCATAACGGTAAATTCAATTCCCGCAAGGGTCATAAGTTCCTTTCGCCTCGGCGAAGCTGACGCAAGTATTATATCATTCATCGCTCTTACCGCCTGTTACAAACCAGTATGTTTTCATAACCGCCGCCTGAGTTTTACCGTCCGGAATCTTATTATCCATAACCATTCCAAACGCTTCTTCAAGAGGAATTTTTCTGACGTTTACAAACTCATCCTCATCAAGCTTCTGAGCGCTGTAAGCAAGATCCTTTGCAAGATAAAGATAGATTATTTCGTCAGTATATCCGCACGATGGGTAGAATTCGCCTAAAAAAGTGTACTCTTTGGCTGTGTATCCCGTCTCTTCAAGCAGCTCACGCTTGCCGGCTTCAAGAGGATCCTCGCCTTTTTCAAGCTTGCCTGCAGGAAGCTCAAGCAGAACATCCATATAGGCATATCTGAACTGATCTTCAAAAATCAGTTCGTTATCTTCCGTCAGAGCGGCGATGGTTACTCCGCCCGGATGCTCTACAACTTCCCTGATGCACGGCTTGCCGTTGGGAAGGATAGCGTCGTCACATCTGACGTTTATTATTTTTCCTTTATAAATATAATTTTTCTTTGCCGTTTTTTCTCTCAATTCCATTTTCGTCACCTTATTTTAACCTTGAAATCTGTATTGCATTTCGGGCAGCAGACCGTGTGTTCACCTTTAACTTTCGGCAGTCTGATCGTTGCTTTGCAATTCGGGCAGTTTTTGAAAACGTGAGTTTTTCTCTGGTCATACATCGTTTTGTATTTTTCAGCTTTTTTCTTTGCCTTGCTTTTCTTTTTG
>CADAMY010000292.1 GCA_902789095.1 Oscillospiraceae bacterium
GTCGGTGCAGATGCCCCAGCCGTGGCTGAGGATCGCGCGGACGTCTTCGGGGTCGACGCCTTCCGAGAGCAGTTCCTTTTCGGTATGCTGTAAATGCTCGTCGGGGAACTTCTCATAGTCGTAATCGTGCAGATAACCGACCGCCATCCAGTGCTCCTCGTCAGCGCCGAAGTGACGCGCCATCGCGCCCATCGCGTAGCACACGTTCAGCGAGTGGATGATCAGATGATCCTCGGTCACCATCGTGCTGTTGATCTCTTTTGCTCTCTCTAATGTCAGTGCCATAATCCTTATCCTTTCTCCACAGTGAATTGCAGTCCGTCATCCGAGAACCGAGGCGCATAACGCTTCTTCTTGAGATACTCCGTGATACAGCTTTGAATCTCGCTGTCCGATCGTTCCAATGTAAAGAACGGCTTCGGACAAACGTCATGATAATGCAATTCCGCGCCGGTTTGATCGGCAAGCTCTTGCTTCAACTGAATGTTCTCCGATAGATTTAACATAATATCCTCCGTATGTAAGATGTTCTTATAGGAGTAAACCGAATAGGATAAGATCTCAAATGCAAAAAAAGAACGAATGGTTTTGACGATGATAACTGTTTGATGCTTTAGTTTCAAAAAAGCATGATTCAATTCACATTATATCATGTGAGTTCTAAACAGAGCATAATATCTGTTTTGGCTATAGATTTTTTCTTCTGTTAGTGTTAGAATTATATGGTTGGTTTTCAAAAATATATTCTTGGGGTGAAAAAATGGATTTTTCCGAGTTGAGCAATTTACGTGACTCCGGCGTTATGTTTGATGAAAAGAAGAAGCGTGCAGAATTGGAACTTAAAGATAACGGCGGAAAAATAATTGCTTATTTTCCTTCAGACAGTATCCAGGTTTTTATTTATGATATTCATACTGAGAAAGTACCCGATTTCGGTATGGATTACAGCGGCTTCGGCAGATATCTTCGGGTAAATATCTGCAAGAGCGGAAGATGTGAATTTACCACAAAGAACGGGGATTCCTCATATCTTTCCGAGGGGGAATTCGCAATGGATTATGGTACGTCATATGACAGTTCGTTTCGTTTTGATACGCGTGATTATTCAGGCGTTGAAATAATAATGCAGATTGATAGTTTGGTAACGGAGCTTCCGCTGTTCGCTATGCTGAAAAAATCGATCAAAGAGATGAATTTGCCCGAAAAAGATATAAAAACAAGTTCGGTATATTTTGCGGATGCGACCGCTAATACCATAAGAACCCTGATCGAATTAATGGATTACGGAAAGGATGGTGCGGACAGCAGCCTGATTGTAATCAAGGTTTCGGAAATAGGGCACAATCTGGGAACAGACCTTTTTAACTCCAAATCAAAGCTGAGAACGTTTGCGACAAACGCACAAACACAAATTGCGAATGATGTTTATAAAACCTTGACCGAACATTATGGAAACAAGAATCCTGCTTCACTTTTTGCCGAAAGATACCATATGAGCGAAACCGCGAAGATAAGGATGAAGAAGGCTTCGGAACTGCTGCGTGATACAGATATCGGAGTAGGTGAGATCTCTCAAATAGTAGGATACCTAACTGCCTCAAAGTTTTGCGCGGCGTTTAAGCGTTTCTACGGCGTTACACCTATGGAATACCGCAGAACGGAACGGATAAAAAAGCATAAAGAAGAATAGAAAAGAGCACCGCTGATGTTAATTGCGGTGCTTTTTTCGCTTAAAACGGAGAAGAAAACGGTATATCCGGAAACTTCCGGTCAGCAATACCAGCCGCCTTTTGCGCGAACAAACTGCTGCGCTTGCGTTTTTAACCGCTTCCCGAAAAACGGAGTCACGGAACATTTTTTGACAATAGCGCTTCTTTTCGCGCTCGCTTTCAGTGTTGCGGTCATCCAAGACGATTGATACGCACTGTATCATTCTCTCGAAGGCGTCATCGTAATAGTATTGCCGATAGCGTTCGTCGATCAAAGGCTTGCGGGCAAGGAACACCGTTTTTACATCCTCAAAGCAATGTGGGCGGTATGAGCGCGACAGCGTATCTACATCGTTATCCGTCCAATAATACAGGCATTTTTTGATGTAAAAAAAGTTGCTGCAACATGCAAGGTACTCAGCTATAAATACAACATCCTCGCCTTGCTGCATATCGGTACGAAATTGAAGGTGGTTGCGGCGAATGATTTCCGCGTTAAATATCCTTGTCCACAGGTGAAGTGCTGCGCTATGCATTGCCATAGGAAAATAATGAATTTTATCTATCACTTGGCTATTGGCAGCATCCTTTAGGGTTTTGACTCTTACAAGATCCTCCGACGGAACAGCTTCTGCATAGTCGCAGTTCACAAGGCTGTTTGGGTGTTTCTGCGCGCCGCTGTAGAGTTCTTCGATCCATTTAGGTTCAACATAGTCGTCGCTGTCGCAAAAAATGATGTAATTCCCTTTTGCTTCGAGCAAACCGAGGTTTCGTACCGCTCCTACACCGATATGATTGGTGGGAATAACCCGTACCCGGCTGTCTTTTTTAGCGTATTGATTACAGACAGCATGG
>CADAMY010000293.1 GCA_902789095.1 Oscillospiraceae bacterium
CCAGCGAAGAACGGGAATGCCCATTTCTTTAAGTGCATCAACAACGTCACAGCGCATACCGTTTACATTCGGAATGTCGGAATCCTCACCTACAAAAAGGCCTTCATAAATACATCTGCCGAGATGCTCGCTGAAATGGCCGTAGATATTCTTGTTGATTTTACTTATTTTCTGATGCGGATTGATGAGATAATGTTCCATATTTTTCCTTACCTTTCTGAACGTAATGTTTACACCGTAAGTGTTGTAAAATCATTATACCAGATATTTAATTGACTTACAAGAAAAATATATCAACCGCCGAGAATTGATATTGAATAATGTTTACCTTTAGGTAAAATAAAAAATAATACTGTAATAAAATATATCAAAAGTTTTCATTGTCAAGATTGAATACGGCGGGAATTTATGCTATAATCAAAAAAAGATGATTCTGACAAAGGAGGAAATCAAAGTGAAAAAGCACAGAGCATTGAAAATAGTTTTGAGGTGTGTCGGTCTGCTTTTAGCGATAGTTATTGTTTTTGTCGGCGGATTTATTATTTTTGCCGGGGCTACCACGCTCAAAGTCAAAGACAGCGAAGCTGTTGAAATCAGCGGTAACGGAAAGACTGATCTCAGCGTTAATGAGCCGATAAATATTTTAACGTGGAATATAGGCTACGGCGCGCTTGATGAGCGTCAGGATTGCTACTGGGACGGCGGCAAAGGCGTTGACGGCGAATCAAAAGAAGTTGTGCAGGAAAATATTGACGCTATAAGAAATACGGTTAAAGAACTTGATCCCGATATTTTCTTGATTCAGGAAGCAGATACTTCTTCAAAAAGATCTTACCGGATAGACGAGCTTGCATCTTTTAAAGAAACTTTTAAAGAAAGAAAATATGCCTGCACGTTTGCAAAAAATTTCAAAGCGGGATTCGTTCCTCTACCGCTGTATAATCCTACGGGAAAGGTTGAAGCCGGCATTGCCGTTTTTTCTAAGTTTCAGGTGAGTGAGGCGCAGCGTATTCAGCTTCCGATTCCGTTTTCGTGGCCGATGAGCATGTTTAATCTTAAAAGATGTTTGCTTGTAAACAGACTGCCCGTTAAGGATAACGGCAAGGAACTTGTCCTTATAAATCTGCACCTTGAAGCTTATGACGACGGCGAAGGAAAAGCAAAACAGCTTAAAATGCTTGCGGATATTATGCAGAAGGAATATGAAAAGGGCAACTACGTTATTGCCGGAGGAGATTTTAATCAAACCTTCTCAACCGTGAATTATCAGAAATATCCTAAGATGAACGACTGGGTATGCCCTGTTATCGACGCTTCGGAATATCCCGATTTTTCGTTTATAATGGATGATACAGTACCGACTTGCAGATCGCTTTATAAACCGTATTATAATTCGGATAAAAGCAATCATCAGTACTATATGATCGACGGTTTTATCGTAAGCCGCAATATAACCGTCAACAGTCTGAGTACGCTTGATTACGGATTCAGAAATACCGATCAGAAATACCGATCATAATCCGGTCAGTATGTCGGCAACTCTTAATTAGTTTCGGTGCATAGGAGAAAATAAATGAAAATTGACGCACGGAAAATGGAATGGATAAGAAAACCTGCCGTCTGCAGCGTTGAAGCAGACAGGGTGGAAATTGTTACGGAGCCTTTTACGGATCTGTGGCAGAGAACATATTATCATTTCAGAAATGATAACGCGCCTGTTTTGCAGATGAAGACCGACGAACAATTCTTTTCGTTTGTTGTTAAAACGGAATTTGATTCAAAGGTACGCTATGACCAAAGCGGTGTAATAATGTACCTTGACAGCGACAACTGGCTAAAGGCTTCGGTGGAATATGAGAATGATAAAATCCAGAGGCTCGGCAGCGTCGTTACAAATAACGGATATTCGGACTGGGCTTCGACGGATATTGACGCAGGCATCAAATCCGTATGGTTCAGATTCAGCCGCCGTGAAGATGATTTCTGCATTGAAAGCTCGTTTGACTCGGTAAATTTCACTCAGATGAGAGTTTGCCATATGTTCAACGCAGGAGAAGAAATAAGCTTCGGCATTTACGCATGCAGCGCTGAGAACTCGTCGTTCAAAGCGGTTTTTACCGATATGGAAATGACAGAGTGTATGTGGCAGGCTCATGACGGACAGCAGCCTGATGAAGTGTGATTTACACAAGCAGATTTAAAAAATAATGATCCTGGTAGTGTAAAGTTAAAATGAAAAGTAAAACACATAAAAACGCCGAATAGCTTCACGCAACGAGCAAAAACTCCCGTTTTCTACGTTTAGGAATTTTC
>CADAMY010000294.1 GCA_902789095.1 Oscillospiraceae bacterium
TTTATTATATTCTGAAACGCTTCTAAGCTCCAGGCAGAGTCCGCATTAAAATCAAACGGCTCAATGTCTGATATGATTTCAATATTTTTAAGCTCGGAAGTGATCAGGAACGGCTCAATACATCTTTCGCAGAATTCAGTGGAGCTGACCGGCGTTATCCTGAAATCCGCCGTGCCTGCGTCGAGCTTCGAGAGCTTGAGCAGAGTTGAGATCAGCCATACCATTTTCTGACATTGGGATTCGATTATCTTTATAAATTCCCGCCGCTTTTCGGGGTCGGTTTCGTCTTTTAGCAAATCGGTGATGACCGTCATAGAAGTCAGCGGAGTTTTAAGCTGATGCGAAATGTCGGCGAGTGAATCCGCAAGAAAGGTTTTGTCTTTAATAAGCTGTTCGTTTGATGATGAGAGCATCCTGATAACCTTATGAAGATTATTTTGAAGAACGGACAGCTCGCCTTCAACGGACAGCTCGCCTTCTGTATTGTTTTGTATATTCAAAGAGAAATCGCCGCCGCAGACTTTTTCAAGGTATGAATTCAGCTCATACAAGCGGCTGAATCTCTTTTTGTTGTAAATCAGCACAGAAAGGGTACAGAGAGCACCTGCGCCAAAGCAGACTGCGGCGCACGGCAGGCTGATAAAAATACAAATGATTGATGAAATCACCGTAAAGACGGCAATCAGCAGGGGAGGTAAAAAGTATTCTTTATTTTTCATTTTCAACCAAATAGCCAAGACCCCTGACGGTTTTGATTATTTTGGGGTCGGCGGCGTCCTCCTCGATTTTATCTCTGAGACGTTTGATGTAGACTGTCAGCGTGTTGTCGTTTACAAAGTCGCCCTCAACGTCCCATAATTCTTCAAGAAGCTGAGTTTGATGTAGACTGTCAGCGTGTTGTCGTTTACAAAGTCGCCCTCAACGTCCCATAATTCTTCAAGAAGCTGATTCCTTGAAAGAATGTGCCCGGCGTTGTTTATCATTATCAGAAGAAGCCTGTATTCCATAGCGGTGAGGATGATCTCGCTGCCGGCTTTAAAAACTTTTGCCTGATTGGTGTTGACGGTTATATTGCCGATTTTTATGATACCGTCGTCGTTTTCGCGGCTGTAACGCTTTAATACAGACCTGATCCTTGCAAGAAGCTCCCTTACGCGAAACGGCTTTGAAATATAATCGTCAGCGCCGAGGTCAAAGCCGGTTACTACGTTTATTTCATCGTCAAACGCCGTAAGAAAAATTACGGGCAGATCGCCCTGAGCTTTTACGGCTTTGCAAACGTCGTAGCCGTTGCCGTCGGGCAGGGTAAGGTCAAGCAGATAAAGGGAAAAAGAGACATCTGAAATAATTTTCATAGCTTCTTTAACGCTCTTGCATATCGTAACGCAGTATCCTTCGTTTTCAAGCGCATAGCGAAGACCTATGCCGATAGCGTTATCGTCTTCAAGTACAAAAATGTTCATTTTTATCACCCTGATAATTTTACCATATATTTATATGTTTTTCCATTACAATTCTGTAATAAAAAAAGACTGCCGCTTGGGAGAACCTTCGTAAAGAAGGTTCTCCCAATTAAATTAATCCTTGCGGATTAAAGAAATATTCTTTCAGAATATGAAATTGCTTCGCAGTGAAATACGCCTGCGGCGTATGTGGGATTAATTTAATTTCACATCGAGCAAAGCGAGATATTTCACAACTTGCTTTAGCAAATTATTTCATATTGCTTGCAATATTTCATTTACAACAGGCTGAATTTTCTTTCGGTCTGTTTTTCTTTGCCGGATTTGGCATTACAAATCCTATGCTCGCTGCAATCTGTGACATGATGTCTTGCAAAGAACATAAATTGTGTTATAATTTGTATGGAGGACTTTCTATGAATAGTATAATAGAAGAATACATACAGCAAAATAAACTGTGTACCGAACAATTTTTTGAAAATTTTATATGAAAACAACGGTCAGGTTGAAGCAATATTGTGGTTTGAATATATATTGATTAACCAACAAAAATACTCTCTTGGCTCTGGCGGTTATATCGATAAGAAAATCCTGAATATATGTATGCCGAAACGCAGGTTTATGATGATGGATTTGAAAACAAAACGATTGAGGAAATAGTTGATTATATTCAAACAGTTATTAGTAAATATCCTAACAACAACTTAATGCCGGCGTTTTATATTGCAGAGTAAATATAAAGAAGGTTGACTGGTTTTCAGTCAACCTTCTTTATTGCGGGCACCCATTTGGGCAGTCTTTTAAGGTTTGTTATTTATCATTGTCTTCCTCAAAGCTTTGCTGAATCGCTTCAAAGTCTGATTTAAAATCCTTGAGAGATGCGTCAAACTCCTGCGCTTTTGCCATCAGAGCGTTTACAGAATCAAGCATTTCCGTAACTTTAACGTCTGCATGAGAGACTTTTTCAACAATGTCTTCTCTGATGTTTTTGGCCATAAGCTCCGCCGAGTCAACATACTGCTGAGCGTAAGCCATGGAATCGCGCATAAGCTTATCCGCCGTGGTGTCAAACCCTGCTTTTAGGGATTGCGCTTCTTTACGCTGGTTTTCAAGGATTTTATCTTCAAGTCTTGAAATCTTGGATTTAAGCTCTATTACTTCAGCGTTTTTCAGCTCAAGCTGTTTTTCAACAGCTTCAAGACTTTGCTTTGTCGCTTTGAGCTCAGCCTGATCAACGGAATTCTGACTGATATATTTCATAACGTCTTCACGGTTGAATCCGCCGAAAGCTGATTTTCTGAAAAATACTTCTCCGTCCATAAGTTTC